>JAQSWC010000267.1 GCA_029266815.1 Paucimonas sp. | reverse complement strand
AGGCGTTGGCTGCAAAAAAGGCAACGATCCATCCCAGCAGAGACAGTATTTCCTTCAACAGCCCGCGCACCATGCTGATGACGATTGAACAAACCAGGATCAGCAGAACCGTGTAATCGAAAATCGTCACCGACGTTCCTGCCTATTTCACCGGAACGATGGTGCCGTTCATTCCTGATTTCAACAACTTGGCCTGTATTTTCTCCGCTTCCTCCCTGGAAGCGAACGGCCCTATTCGGACCCGGGTCCTTTCACCCGACTGCGTAGCTACCGTCTGGGTATAGGAAGCAATGCCGGCGCGTTTCAACTTGGTTTGCAACTCGTTGATCTTGGCCTTGCTTGCCAATGCGGCTACTTGCACGGCATATTTTCCGGGCGCCTTGTCCGCGGGTGTCTGGGTAGCGCCATTGCCTTGTTCGTAACGTCCTTCGAGAATTGCCAGCGCACGGGCGTTGTCTTCATTTTTTGGATCGGCGCCTGGCTTACGGGCGTCTGGCACGGGCTCGGTGCCGGCCAAGGGAGCCACTGTCGCAGATTTATCCGCAGTACCCGCATGCGTCGGCGGTGTATCTTCTGCCGCGGATTCTGCCGCAGGCGCTACCTGCGATGCGGTTTCGCTTGAATCAAGAACGGCCGCGGGAGCAATCGCAGGCAAGGCAGGTACCGGTTGAGCAGTTGGAGCGTCCTTGGTTGGAATGCGGATCTGGATATCTTCGGCCACCGGCTGCGGCTCGGAATCGAGAATCATGGGCAAACCGATAATCGCTGCGAGCACGAGTGCCAGTGCGCCGATCAGGCGGCGGCGAGCACGCTTTTTCTCTGGAAGAATTGGATCAGCGGCATCCTCGCCCTTGCGCCTGGTGCGCCTGGCTTTCCCACGCGCTGGAGGCCCGTCGGATTCGGCACGCGAATAGAATTCGCCATTATCGGAAGCGGGTTCCTGCTTGTTTTTGCGGAGAGACGAGAACAAGCCCATGCACTCAATACCAGGTTCGTCAGCGGCGTCCTTGACTATGCGCCGCCATGACTCCGGCGACAGTTAGGAACGATCCGAAAACCGCAATTCTATCATCCTCCTTCGCGCGGCTGACGGCGTTTGAATATGCTTCAGCGGGCGATGCAAAACATTCAATTGTCTTTTCCTCGCCAGAGACGTCACTGCGCTGCACTCCGGCACCTGCCAGTGTCTGCATCAGCTCGCTTGCAGAGGCTGCCCGCGGAAGCGGCAGGTCGGTCAGGCACCAGTGGTCGACACGATCCTTCAACTGCCCGATAACGCCCGCAATGTCTTTATCGCGCATTGCGCCGAATACGGCAAATGTGTAGCGGTGAAAACCCATGTGGTCGAGATTCTGCGCCAGGGTTGCTGCGGCATGCGGATTGTGGGCGACATCGAGGATCACGGTCGGTCGGCCCGGCAGCACCTGGAAACGTCCGGGAAGATCCACCATGACCAAGCCGTTGCGAACTTCCTGGGCTCCGACCGGCAAACGGTCGCGCAGTATTTCAAGCGCCGCCAATGCGGCAGAGGCGTTCAACAATTGATTCGCGCCCCGAAGGCTTGGATAGCCGAGCGAATTGCGCCGCTGTGTGCGGCCCGCGTAGTTCCACTGCTGCTTGTCTCCGCTGAAATGAAAATCGCGGCCGATCAGCCAAAGGTCTGCACCGATCGCTTCTGCTTGCTCCACCAAAGTCCTCGGCGGGTGCGGATCGCTGCAAATGGCGGTTTTCCCACTACGGAAAATGCCTGCCTTTTCAAAGCCGATCTTTTCGCGCGTGTCGCCTAGATAGTCCATGTGGTCGAGATCGACGCTGGTAACGATTGCGACGTCAGCATCCACTATATTGACCGCGTCAAGGCGCCCGCCGAGCCCCACCTCCAGAATGATTGCGTCCAATTCCGCCCGCGAAAAAATCAGCAGAATTGCCAGCGTAGTGAATTCGAAGTATGTAAGCGAAATGTCGCCTCGCGCCCGCTCGACGTCGCCGAATGCGGCAATGAAATCGTCGTCAGTTACAGCCCCTCCACGAATACGTGCGCGCTCATTGAAGTCGATGAGGTGCGGCGAGGTATAGAGACCGGTACGATAGCCGGCTTGCAGCAAGACCGATTCAAGCATGGCGCAAGTCGACCCCTTGCCGTTAGTGCCTCCTACGGTAATGACCGGACATGCAAACGCAATGCCGAGGCGCTCCTTAACCTGCCAAACACGCTCGAGGCCCATGTCTATCGCTTTCGGATGCAACTTCTCCAGCATCAACAGCCAGTCGCTCAAGGTCTTCAATTCATGCATATCGGCAAAAAAGAAAAAGCCCGGGTAAACACAATACCCGGGCTCACTGGAAAAGAAAACAACTCAGGCGATCACATCCGCCGGCTGGTTTTGCAGCAGCGCGAGGAGGCGTGCGATCTCTTCACGCATCTTGCGCCTGTCCACGATCATGTCGACTGCTCCCTTCGTCAGCAGGAATTCCGCGCGCTGGAAGCCTTCGGGCAGCTTCTCGCGCACCGTGTTCTCGATCACGCGTGGGCCCGCGAAGCCGATCAGCGCCTTGGGTTCCGCAATCACCACGTCGCCCATGAAAGCGAAAGAAGCCGACACGCCGCCCATGGTGGGATCGGTCAGCACCGAAATGAAGGGCAGCTTCTTTTCGGATAACTTGGTCAGCATTGCTGTGGTTTTAGCCATTTGCATCAGCGACAGCAAACCTTCCTGCATGCGCGCACCGCCGGTCGCGGTAATGCAGATGAACGGCACTTTTTGCTCCAAGGCCGTCTGCGCGCCGCGTACGAAGCGCTCGCCGACCACCGACCCCATCGAACCGCCCATGAACTCGAATTCGAAACAGGCGACGACTACCGGCACCGACATGATGGTACCGCCTAGCACGACCAGCGCATCGGTTTCACCGGTGCCTTCCATCGCGTCCTTCAGACGGTCAGGATATTTCTTGCTGTCCTTAAATTTGAGGCTATCGACCGGCAAGGTTTCCTGGCCGATTTCATAGCGGCCACCGGCGTCGAGCAACGCATCGAGACGATCGCGGGCACGGATGCGCAGGTGATGGTTGCACTTGGGGCAAACATGGATATTCGATTCGAGATCAGTGCGATACAGCACTGCTTCGCAGGACGGGCATTTGACCCACAGACCTTCCGGCACCGACTTGCGTTGGCCCGAGTCCGAACGTTGTATTCGCGGAGGGAGCAGCTTTTCCAACCAGCTCATTGCGACCCCTTTTCAGTTGAGTTGCCGAATTGTACCTTCTGGCGGAACAAAATCCAGCCGTCGGCACGTTTCAATGAAATTATTCATCGAGTCCGGTACGGATACTTGCAATAAATGTACGCACTGCGGCAACGGCGCCTTCCCGCGGAGTATTTTCCAGTTCCTGAATGATGCGGCTACCGATCACGACCGCATCAGCGACCGAACCAATTGCCTTGGCCGTAGCGGCATCCCGAATGCCGAATCCCACGCCGACAGGGACCTTCACATGCGTCTTGATTTTCGGAATCATGTCTTTCACTGCGTCCAGATCTAGATGTCCGGAGCCCGTGACGCCCTTCAGCGACACATAGTAGACATAGCCGCTGGCGATCTGACCGACCTTTCGGATGCGCTCCTCGGTAGAAGTCGGTGCCAGCAGAAAGATGGGATCGAGCCCGTTTGTGCTCAGTTGCGCTGCGAATTCCTCGCATTCCTCAGGCGGATAGTCGACTACCAGCACACCGTCCACACCGGCCTGTTGCGCGGCAGTGATGAAAGACCCGATGCCCATCTGCTCGATCGGATTCGCATAACCCATCAGCACGACTGGAGTAGCCTGATTTACGGAGCGGAACTCGGCCACCATCTCCAGCACCTTGCGCAAGGTGACGC
>JAQSWC010000266.1 GCA_029266815.1 Paucimonas sp. | reverse complement strand
TCGCCCTGGATAGCCACGTCCTTGTTGTTGCCCGTCTGCTGCAGATTACCTTGCGTGAAAATCCTTTCGGTAGCTACTGGGCGGACGCCGGTGCCGACCTGCAGGCCCGAAGGCAATTGAGTCTGCTGCGAAGACTGCGCGCCCGGCTGGCGCATGGTCTGATACAGCATGTCCTCGAACACGGCGCGCGAGCGCTTGAAGCCGGTCGTGCTGACGTTTGCCAAATTGTTGGCAATCACGTCCATCTGGGTCTGCTGCGCTTCCAGGCCGGTTTTCGATATCCACAGCGATCTGATCATTTCATTCTCCCGGCGACCCGGACCGTAAGTCGGTCACCCAAATATCATTCTGCGCCTGAGGCGCTTAACCCATTGTCAAGAGCTGACTGGCTTTATTGCCGTTGCTCTCGGCATTCTTCAGCAAATTCATATGCATTTCGAACTGGCGTGCCAGGCTGATCATGGTGACCATTTCCTCCACCACGTTGACGTTGCTGTTTTCCAGCGCGCCGCCGGCGACAGTGACATTGGCGTCCGCATCCGCCGGGATGTCGTCCCTCATGCGGAACAGACCGTCGTCACCGCGCACCATGGTCTCTTCCGCCGGATTCACCAGCTTGAGACGCCCCAGCACGTTGGAGGCAGCCGGCCGGGTATTGGTGGGAATCGCCGACACGGTGCCGTCCTTGGCAATCGTGACGGCCGCTTCCGGCGGTACGCTGATCGGTCCGCCGTCGCCCAGCACGGTCAGCCCGCTTTGGGTCTGCAGCACGCCGTTTTCGCTGAGTTTCAGGCTGCCGTTGCGGGTGTAGGCTTCGGTGCCGTCCTCAAGCTGCACCGCCAGCCAGCCCTTTCCGGTTATCGCCACATCCAGATCGCGTCCCGTCTGCTGAATCGCGCCCGGAGCGAAATTCGCGCCCACCGTCGAATCGACCACGAAGGCGCGCGTCGGCATGCCTTCGCCGAGCACCGGCACCGCGCGGAAGGAATCGAGCTGCGCGCGAAAGCCGGTGGTGGTGGCGTTGGCGAGGTTGTTGGAGGTAGTCGCCTGCCTTTCCAGGATATGCTTTGCACCGGTCATGGCGGTGTAGATGAGACGGTCCATGGGTAATCCCTTTCAGCAGGCAGCGATTGAAGAGGTCATGCGTGTTCGATCAGCGCAGGTTCACCAGCGTCTGCAGCACCTGGTCTTGCGTCTTGATGGTTTGCGCATTCGCCTGATAGACGCGCTGCGCAGTGATCATGTTGACGAGTTCCGCCGTCAGATCCACGTTGGAATCTTCCACTGCAGATGCCTGCAGAACACCAAGGCTACCGCTTCCTGGAGGCTGCACCAGCGCAGAACCAGAAGTGGACGTCTCCGCCCACTGGTTGTTGCCCAAGTCGACGTCGACCAGGAGAGGCGAAGCGGCGTTGGTACCTGTGACAGTGAGCGATGCAGAAAATGGAAGTGTCGTAAGTGCCGTATTAATCTGGCCATCGCTACCGAAGGTCAGCGTTCCGAGAAGTGGTGTGGCAAGCGGTGCGCCGTCGTTTGCACCATACACGCGAAAAGTATTAGCTCCGGTCTTGACGAAGAAAGTCTGGAGCACATGGGAATTGCCGACAGAGTCATACACCGTGACCGATGTCGCATTCGTGTAGGTGGTCGGATCGTCCATGTCGAAGGCTGCAGCGATCGTCGGCGCGCTCGAATTGAGGTTGACCACCGCCTCTACCTCGGTCGTCAATTGAGGCTCGATGTTTGCGCTGTCAATGACCACATCCGTTGCTGCGCCGGTAGAGAGCTGACCCTGGTCGTTCACCATATAGCCTGTCAGGCGGGAACCGTTGGCATTGACGATAAAGCCGTCCTTGTCGAGCTGGAACTGCCCGTTGCGCGTATAGGTAATGGTGCCGTTGGTGCTCATGCGGAAGAAGCCGGCGCCATTGACGGCGATATCGAGGGGATTGTTCGACGACGTGATATTGCCCTGCGTAAATTGCTGCTGAACCTGCGCGATCTTGGTGCCGATACCGATTGCCGACGTGCCGCCGCCGGTCAGCGAACTGGCATATACATCGGAAAACTGCACCTGAGACTGCTTGAAGCCGACCGTGTTGGCATTGGCCACATTGTTGCCGATTGCCTCCAGGCTTTTCGACGCTGCGTTCAAACCGCTTAGACCTTGTTGAAAGCTCATTTCCTTCTCCTTGTTTCAAGCCCTGCTTGGTGCATTAAAGTATTTGGCGTACTTCATTCATGTCCACGGTCCCGATTCCGGGAACGTTGAGTTTCACGCCCTGTGCGCCGGTCGATACGCTCGACACCGAGCCGAAGCTCAGCGGTGCCACAGTCGTCACTTTCTGGCCTCCCTGCATAGCCGTCATTTCGAACTTGTACTGTCCGGGCGGGAGCACTGCGCCCGTTGAATCCACGCCATCCCAGTGCAGTACGCTGACTCCCAGATCGTGCGAACCGGTATCGACGGTATCGACTACCCGTCCTGTAGCATCCTTGATCGTGAGCTGGAGCGAATCGACCGATTGGCCGAGATCCACACCCAGATAAGCGCCAGTCTCCGGCAACAATTCCAGCGAGGAGCCCGGCACCAGTACGCCGTGTCCGATCATGCTGGCGGCCTGCAGTGACTGGCTTTGCTGATAGCTTCCCATCAGTGATTCGAGAGTGCCGTTGAGTTTGTCGATGCCGGTCACGGTGGACAACTGCGCAAGCTGGCTGGTGACCTGGGCGTTGTCCAGTGGATTCAGCGGATCCTGGTTCTTCATCTGTGTCACCAGGAGCGTCATGAAACGGTCCTGTGCATCTGCTGCAGTACTTTTCGATGAATTCTTCGAAGGATTCATCGTCGCCAGCAGGCTGTCGGAAATGGGGCTGTTTTGGACGGTGGTCATGCGTGTTTCCTTTATTGACCGAGGGACAGGGTTTTAAGCAGCATTGACTTTGCCGCATTCATCGTGTCGACGTTTGTCTGATACGAGCGCGAAGCGGAAATCATGTTCACCATTTCCTCCATCACGTTTACGTTCGGCATCGCCACATAACCTTTTTCATCGGCCAGCGGATGCTTTGGGTCGTAGACCATCTTGGCCGGCGACTTGTCTTCCACTACACGCTCCACCTTCACACCTGCGGCTGCCGCATTCTTGGTGGGTGTGGCGGTGAAAACCACCTGCTTGGATTTGTAGACCTCGCCGGTGGAACTGGCGGCGCTGTCGGCATTGGCAAGATTGCTGGCAACGGTATTGAGCCGCTGCGACTGAGCACTCATGGCCGAGCCTGCGACGTTGAAGATATTGAATAAGGACATGGCAATTACCCCTGGATGGCCGTCAACAGGCTCTTGATCTGCGCGCTAATCAACGTCAATCCCGCCTCGTAGCGCACTGCGTTGTCGGTGAACTGGTTGCGTTCCGTATCCATGTCGACGGTGTTGCCGTCGACGCTGCCCTGCACCACGCCGCGATACAGCAGCGGCGACTCGCCGGGATTGGCGGCATTGGCGGGGCCGAGGTGATTGGGTGCCGTCTTGACCATTCCGGAGGGCGCATGCGAGGTACGCGATAACGCGCCTTCCAAAGCCTTGCCGAAATCGATATCGCGCGCCTTATAATTCGGCGTATCCGCATTGGCGATATTCGACGCGATCAATTGCTGCCTCTGTGCCCTAAGGCTCAGAGCCGTTTCGTGAAACCGCAGCGCATCATCCAGTTTTCCCATTTTCTGCCTTCCTGCGTATCCGGCTAAAGAAAATCTTCCGCCGGTCGTTAAACCATCCGTTAGTGGATTGACATAGCCTTGACTATAGAAGCCCGATTGCGCAAGCAATAGCCCGATAAGGATGCAAAAGGCGGGTTTGTTCACAGCTTTGACGCCTTGCTGCCGCACTAATATTGAGCCTGACTCGATATCATTCGGCTGCACATGGCATTTTTCCGTCTATTCCTTGTTTGCCTCCTTGCCTGCACTTCGGTTGGAGCGCGAGCGCAAACCGTCCCTGCGCGGCAGGACGCGTCTGCGGTCAAGCGTATTGCGGAGGAATTCCTACTGGCGAACACGGCGGGGCTGACGGGAGAAGTTAAAGTCGAGGTGAATCCGGTGGATTCCCGACTTAATCTCGCTGCCTGCATTTCCCCTGACGCGTTCATGCCATCCAACAGCCGTCCTTGGGGACGGACCACGGTAGGCGTGCGCTGCACCGCCCCCGCAAACTGGACGATTTACCTGTCAGCCAATATCAGAGTGAAAGGCGATTACTTCGTCACTGCCGTGCCGCTGGCGCAGGGCAAGACGCTCGAGGCCGGCGATCTGCAAAAAGCGACAGGCGAGATTTCAGGCATGGCCCCGGGCATCGTTACCAATGCGTCGCAGGCGACTGGACGAGTTCTGACGACTTCGCTCAAGGCAGGTACGCCGCTCAGGCAAGACATGCTAAAAAATCAACAGGCCGTGTTGCAGGGACAAACCGTGAAAGTCATTGCCGGCGGCCCGAGTTTCCAGGTGACGGCGGAAGCCAAAGCCCTGACGAATGCGGCCATAGGACAGGTCGCGCAGGCAAGAACGGAAAATGGCCAGCTGATCAGCGGAATCGCGAAAGCAGGCGGCATCATTGAAGTTGTGAATTGATCTCCCAAATAGTGTTAAAGTTTTTTTCGCAAACGCCGATAATCCAATTGACGAGGGCGATAAGCCGACAAACTGTTCAGGGGTGATGCTGTGAAAGTCAATGATTCCGTCAAGAAAAGTCCGAGCGTAGGCGTAGGCCCCTCGGCACCAAAGACCGGCAAGGCCGCGGAGAGTGCGGCGCCTTCGGCCCCTGCCAAACCGGCGTCGGACAATGTTCATTTGTCTACGCAGGTGCAGAACCTGGCCGCCAGCCATGGCAGCGGCGCGGTGTTCGATTCCGGCAAGGTGCAGGAAATCAAGGCAGCGATTGCCGAGGGAAAATTCCAGGTCGATCCGGAAAAAGTGGCGAACGGGCTGCTCGACACGGTCAGCGACCTGATTAGGACGCGTAAGGGATAAGGTAAGGAACAAGCATGCACACTCAAAAGATCGATCCGGCGGAAAGCCTGCAGCACGAAACCGAATCCGCTTCAAAGCTGGTCGATCTTCTCAAGCAAGAACAGGCCGGGCTGCTCGAAGCGGACATCAATCGCCTGTCGCCCCTTACCGAACAAAAAGCCGCCGTGGTTTCGCGCATGTTCGAACTTGCTTCCCAGCGCCATCATCGCCTCGCCTCCCTCGGCTTTGCGGCCGACGAGCAG
>JAQSWC010000265.1 GCA_029266815.1 Paucimonas sp. | reverse complement strand
GGCATGAAATTCATCAACAAGGAGGTCTATTTGATCGATACGTTGCCGTCCCAGCTTCGCTGCAAGGACGTGCTATCGATCGGCGGCGTGGCTTGTGTGCTCGCGTTGCTCGCAACCTTGTACCCAAGCTGGCGCGCGGCGAAGACCAAGCCTGCAGACGCGCTGCGCTACGAATAAACAGACATACACTCGGATGGTTTTCAGATGACGCAAACCGTATTGACATGCCAGGGACTTTCCAAGACCTTCAGCCAGGGGAAATATGCGGTCGAAGTGTTGAAAGGCATCGACTTCAGCATTTCCGAAGGCCAGCGCATTGCCATCGTCGGCGCCTCCGGATCGGGTAAATCCACATTTCTCCATCTGCTCGGTGGACTGGATACGCCTACTGCCGGCAGCGTGACTTTGTTGGGCAAAAGCTTCGCCGATCTCGACGAAAAGGCGCGCGGCGAAGTGAGAAACAGGTCCCTCGGCTTCGTCTACCAGTTCCACCATCTTCTGCCGGAGTTTTCCGCGCTCGATAATGTGGCGATGCCGCTGATGATCCGGCGAGTCAAGCGCGACGAGGCACGCGCAGCGGCCAAGACTTCGTTGGAAAGCGTCGGGCTCGGACATCGAATTTCCCATGTTCCGGGTGAGTTGTCGGGCGGCGAGCGCCAGCGCACCGCGCTTGCCCGCGCTCTCGTAACGAAGCCGGCCTGCGTGCTGGCAGATGAACCGACCGGCAATCTGGACCGCGCCACTGCGCAGAAAACATTCGATCTGATGCTGGAACTGTCGCGTACCCTGGGCACTTCCTTCGTGATCGTCACGCATGACATCGAGCTTGCGAAGCATTGCGACGAAGTATTGCGTCTTTCATCAAACGGCCTTCAGCCGTATGTGGATTGACACGCATTGCCATCTGGACGCGGCCGAGTTCGGCGGCCGTTCGGACGATATTGCGCGTAGCGCTGAATCAAAAGGCGTTACCGCCATCGTCATTCCCGCAATTGCACGAGATAATTTTTCTGACGTAGCCCAGCTTGCCTCCGGCAACGCCAACTGTACCTACGCGCTGGGCATTCATCCCATTTTTGTGCCGCAGGCAGACGAGAGCGATCTCGCTTTTCTGCGGGAGACCGTGGCAATAGCGATGAGCGATCCGCGCTTCGTCGCCATCGGCGAAATCGGTCTGGATTTTTTCGTTCCGGGGTTGAACCAGAGCCCGTTACGTGAAAAACAGGAATTTTTCTACAGCGAGCAACTGAAGATTGCGCGCGACTTTGGTCTGCCAGTGCTGCTCCACGTGCGCCGCTCGCAAGACGTCATTCTGAAATACTTGCGTCGCATCGATCTGCCAGGTGGCATCGCCCATGCTTTCAATGGAAGCCATCAACAGGCGTCGACCTTCATCGACCTTGGATTCAGGTTGGGTTTTGGTGGCGCCATGACGTTTCCACGGGCCTTGCAGATACGTCGGCTGGCGGTGGATGTGCCGCTTGAATCCATTGTGCTGGAAACGGATGCGCCCGATATTCCCCCTGCCTGGATGCACAAGGAACGCAACAGTCCTGAGCAGTTGCCGGGCATTGGCGAGGTGCTGGCCCGGCTGCGCAGCATGACGGCGGAGGAGGTTGCCGGCATTACCTCTGCCAACGCGGGCGATGTGATGCCGCGTCTTAAATCACTTCTTTCCTGATGCGTGCCGGAATCATCGGTTTCGTTGCAGGTGCAGCGTTGCTGCAGACACAGGCCGCCTTGCCGGGCTGGGTACTCATAGCCGTTCTTTTCGTTGCATCATCCGTCGCTTTTCTCTTGCGACGAACAGCGGTGCTGCCGAAGTCCTTATGGCTTGTCATTGGCGGCGCGCTTGCCGGGTTTTCCTGGGCAGCGACGGTTGCCCAGGTGAGCCTTGCGGAAAATCTGCCCACGGAGTGGGAAGGTCGCGATATCGTCATCACGGGAACGGTTGACCGCCTGCCGCACCGATTCGAGCAAGGTGTGAGGTTCACATTCACGGTGGAAGATGCAAGGCAGACGGACGGCACGAAAGCACCGGTTCCCTCGCGCCTGATGCTTTCCTGGTACCGACAGCGATACGACGCTGCTGAGTCAACACCGGCTTTGTTACCCGGTGAGCGATGGCGTTTAAAGGTGAGATTGCAGCGCCCGCATGGTAATGCGAACCCGCATGGCTTTGATTACGAAGCGTGGTTGCTAGAACAGGGTGTACGCGCGACTGGCTATGTTCGCGTCGACGACGAGGCGAATGCGCTTAACACGCGTCTCGATGATTTGGTGCCCGGCCCAAGGCATTTTGTCGAGCGCGGCAGAGCGTTCGTGAGGGACCGCATTGCCGCCACGCTGGAAGGAAAGCGTTATGCGCCGGTAGTGATCGCCCTCGTTATCGGCGACCAGCGGGCAATCGACCAGGCGGACTGGAAAACTTTCCGCATTACCGGCGTCAGCCACCTCATGTCCATCTCAGGCCTGCACATCACGATGGTGGCGGGATTGTTTGCCGCTCTGACGTCCTTCCTTTGGAGGCGTTCCTTCTTCACCTCGCTGCAGTTGCCGCTGATCCTGCCGGCGCAGAAGGCCGCAGCTCTGGCCGGCGCGGTCGCGGCGCTGGCCTATGTTGCCCTCGCAGGTTTCGGCATTCCCGCGCAGCGCACGCTTTATATGCTGTCCATCGTGGCACTGGCATTGTGGAGCAATCGCCTGGCGAGTATCTCGCACGTGCTGTGCCTGGCGCTCGGCCTGGTAGTGCTGTTCGATCCCTGGGCGGTGCTTGCCCCAGGTTTCTGGCTTTCTTTCGGCGCCGTGGCATTGCTGCTCTATGCCAGCGTTGGGCGGGTCGATGCGGCGGGCGGCGCTACTGCGCAGCGGAAGTGGACGGACAAGCTGAAAGCGGCGGGAGTTGCCCAGTACACCGTCACGCTTGGCCTGATTCCATTCACTCTTCTCCTGTTCGGACAGATATCCATTGCCGGACCAGTGGCGAATGCGGTCGCGATTCCTATCGTAAGCTTGCTGGTGACCCCGCTTGCTTTGTTGGGAAGTGTGATGCCGTTGCCGCTTTCCGACTGGCTGTTGAGCTTGGCGCATGCGCTGCTCGAAGGATTGATGGTGCTGCTGGACAGCCTTGCCGCAATGCCGGTGTCTTACTGGAAAGCTGCAGTGCCCGAGCCGTGGATGTTCGCGCTGGCGCTTGCAGGCATCTTGTGGATGCTGGCGCCGCGCGGCTGGCCGGTGCGGTATCTCGGGCTGTGTGCTTTTTTGCCGATGATTTTCAATGCGCCTTCTTATCCTGCCCGCGGCACGATGCAGGTGACGGCTTTTGACGTAGGGCAGGGCATGGCGCTGCTGATTGAAACCGAAAGGCATCGCTTGCTGTACGACACGGGGCCAACCTACTCGCTCGAATCTGACGGCGGCAAGCGGGTACTGATTCCCTACCTTCAGGCGCGCGGCATATTCTCGCTGGACAAGCTGGTTGTGTCGCATCAGGACAGCGATCACTCCGGCGGCGCCTTGTCGGTCATGGCGGAAATAGATATTGCGGAGGTAGCTTCCTCACTTGCGGATGAACATCCCATTGCTCAACGCTCACGGCGACATATCCGATGCATGGCCGGGCAGCAATGGGAGTGGGACGGTGTAAGCTTTGAAATGCTTCATCCCGCGGCATCGAGCTACGCCAGCAGCAAGTGGAAGCCGAACGCGCGGAGTTGCACGCTCAGGATCGACAATGGCCGGCGCTCCTTACTCCTGGCCGGCGATATAGAAGCCGTGCAGGAAGCCGAACTGGTAGAGGGCATGCCGCAGAAATTGCAAGCCGATGTGCTGCTCGCGCCTCATCACGGCAGCGGCACATCGTCCACGCCGCGTTTCCTGGCCGCCGTGAAGCCGCGCATGGCGCTGTTT
>JAQSWC010000264.1 GCA_029266815.1 Paucimonas sp. | reverse complement strand
TGCAGTTGACCATAATGGTCTCGTAGCCGTCATCGCGCATCGCCAGCGCAGCATGCACGCAGCAGTAGTCAAACTCGATGCCCTGCCCGATGCGGTTGGGACCGCCGCCCAGCACCATGATCTTTTTCTTGTTCGTCGGATTCGATTCGCACTCTTCATCGTAAGTGGAGTACATGTAAGCGGTGTTGGTCGCGAACTCACCCGCGCAGGTATCGACGCGTTTGTATACCGGGCGCACGCCCAGCGCGCGACGCTTTTCACGCACCGCGGTATCGGTGGTCTTCAACAGCTTGGCTAGACGACGATCCGAGAAACCTTTCTGCTTCAGACGGAACAGCGTGGTCTTGTCAAGCTCATCCAGCGACTTACTTTCCAGCGCGAGTTCGATGTCGACGATTTCCTTGATCTGTACCAGGAACCATGGGTCGATGTGCGTGAGCTGCTGCACTTCTTCCAGCGAGAAGCCCTGGGCGAAAGCATCGCCGACGTACCAGATGCGCTCCGGCCCGGGCTCGCCGAGTTCCTTCTCCAGCACTTCGCGATCGGTAGTCTTTTCGTTCATGCCGTCGACGCCGACTTCGAGGCCGCGCAGCGCCTTCTGGAACGATTCCTGGAAAGTGCGGCCGATTGCCATCACTTCGCCGACCGACTTCATCTGCGTAGTCAGGCGGCTGTCGGCTGCGGGGAATTTCTCGAACGCGAAACGCGGCACCTTGGTCACGACATAGTCGATCGACGGTTCGAACGACGCCGGCGTGGCACCGCCGGTGATTTCGTTGCGGAGTTCATCGAGCGTGAAACCGACCGCGAGCTTTGCCGCCACTTTCGCAATCGGAAAACCGGTTGCCTTCGATGCGAGCGCAGACGAACGCGAGACGCGCGGGTTCATCTCGATCACGATCATGCGGCCGTCTTGCGGATTGATCGAGAATTGCACATTTGAGCCGCCGGTGTCGACGCCGATCTCGCGAAGCACCGCGATCGACGCGTTACGCATGATCTGGTATTCCTTGTCGGTCAGCGTCTGCGCCGGTGCTACCGTGATCGAGTCGCCGGTATGCACGCCCATCGGATCAAGGTTTTCGATCGAGCAGACAATGATGCAGTTGTCCTTCTTGTCGCGGACCACTTCCATCTCGTACTCTTTCCAGCCGATCAGCGATTCCTCAATCAGCAGTTCGGAGGTGGGCGACGCTTCGAGGCCGCGCTTGCAGATGGCTTCGAATTCTTCCGGGTTGTAGGCAATGCCGCCGCCGCTGCCGCCCATCGTGAACGAAGGACGGATGATGACCGGGAAGCCGATTTCCTTCTGGACTGACCACGATTCTTCCATCGAGTGCGCAATGCCGGAACGGGCGGAGCCGAGACCGATCTTGGTCATCGCGTTCTTGAATTTCAGGCGGTCTTCCGCCTTGTCGATCGCTTCCGGTGTGGCGCCGATCAGCTCGCAGTCGTACTTGGTCAACACGCCGTTGCGATGCAAGTCGAGCGCACAGTTGAGCGCGGTCTGGCCGCCCATCGTCGGCAGGATCGCATCGGGGCGCTCCTTGTCGATGATGCGTTCCACCGCTTGCCAGGTGATCGGCTCGATGTAAGTCACATCTGCCATCTCCGGGTCGGTCATGATGGTCGCCGGATTGCTGTTGACGAGGATGACCTTGAAGCCTTCCTGACGCAGTGCCTTGCAGGCCTGCGCACCGGAATAGTCGAATTCGCACGCTTGGCCGATGATGATCGGGCCGGCGCCGATGATCAGGATGCTTTTAAT
Source organism: Paucimonas sp. (assembly GCA_029266815.1). GTDB lineage: Bacteria > Pseudomonadota > Gammaproteobacteria > Burkholderiales > Burkholderiaceae_D > JAQSWC01. Next base: position 5,092 of record JAQSWC010000264.1, on the reverse strand, counting down.
GTCTGAACGCTTAGGCATTTTTGTGTTTCTCCATCAGTGCCACGAAGCGATCGAACAACGGGGCAATATCATGCGGGCCGGGCGATGCTTCGGGATGGCCCTGGAAGCAGAAAGCCGGCTTGTCGGTACGCTCGAAGCCTTGCAGTGAACCATCGAACAGCGAAACGTGCGTGACGCGGCAGTTGGCCGGCAGCGTCGCTGCGTCGACAGCGAATCCGTGGTTCTGCGAGGTGATCATCACCTCTTTGGTATCCACGTCCTGCACCGGGTGGTTGGCGCCGTGGTGGCCGAATTTCATCTTCACGGTCTTTGCGCCCGAAGCCAGTGCCATCAACTGGTGGCCCAGGCAAATGCCGAAGGTAGGAATGCCGCGCTCGATGAGTATCTTTGAAGCAGCAATCGCGTAATAGCAGGGTTCGGGATCGCCGGGGCCGTTGGAAAGGAAGATGCCGTCCGGATCAAGTTTCATTGCATCTTCAGCGGTGGCTTGGGCGGGCAATACTGTAATTCGGCAGCCGCGCTCGGCCAACATGCGCAGGATGTTGTACTTAATACCGTAGTCAAAGGCGACCACGTGGAATTTGGGAGACGCCTGTTTACCGTAGCCTTCACCAAGCTTCCATTCCGACTCCGTCCATTCATAGGCGGTTTGCGTGGACACGACTTTCGCCAGGTCCATGCCTGCCAAACCCGGGAAAGAGCGCGCCAGCTCCAGCGCCTTTTCCGCATCCTCGCCAACCAGGATTGCGCCGTTCTGCGCGCCCTTCTCACGCAGAATGCGCGTGAGCTTGCGGGTATCGATGCCGGCGATGCCGACGATGTTTTCGGATTTGAGATAAGCGGACAGCGACTGGGTCGAACGGAAATTCGATACCGTCAGCGGCAAGTCCTTGATAATGAGTCCCGCTGCATGCACCTTGCTCGCCTCGACATCTTCCGGATTGACGCCGGTATTGCCGATATGCGGATAAGTCAGCGTCACAATCTGGCGGCTGTAGCTGGGGTCGGTGAGGATTTCCTGATAGCCGGTCATGGCGGTGTTGAACACCACTTCGCCGATCGTCTGACCGGGAGCGCCGATGGAAAAACCTTTGAATATCGACCCGTCTGCGAGCGCGAGGATGGCCGGAACTGAGTGGCCGGAAAAGAATGGCAGCAAGGGTGACCGTGGTGCTTCGCCTTTTGTGCCGTATGGGCGTGCGAAAACAGGTCTTTTTGGGACGGGGTGGTTGTGGGTATGCGCTACGGCGGGATCAAGTTGGGCAAACCTGCGGATTATAGCCTATTTCGCCATCCGCCCGCAAACCCAAACCCACCAAAAATAGAAATCAAAGGCCCAATGCGGCGATCCCGGCCTTGGCGATTTGTGCATCTTCAGAAGATTTCACGCCGGACACACCCACGGCGCCAAGGCATTGTCCATTCGACATGATAGGCACGCCGCCTTCCAGCATGCCTTCCAGCACCGGCGCAGTCATGAACGAGTAGCGCCCCTGGTTGATCATGTCTTCGTATACCTTGCTTTCACGACGCCCCAAAGCAGCAGTCTTTGCTTTGGCGGGCGCGATTTCGGCAGATATCGGTGCCGCGCCGTCGAGACGCTGGAGCGACAGCAAGTGCCCGCCATCATCAACGATGGAAATCGTGACTGCCCAGTTGTTGGCTCTTGCCTCGGCTTCCGCGGCGGCGGCAATCTTTTTCACGTCTTCATTCGTCAATACCGGCTTGTTCTGCATGAGTGGCTCCTGGATCTGCACATAAAAGATGCGGGATTGTATAGCAAGCCGTGAATCGGGCGAAAGGCCGGCAAGGTGCCGGAAAGATGCTAAGAATCAGCGGGATTCCTGCATGAGCATGGTCATCAGCGGCTGCAGGTCCGCGGAAAAGCGGGAGATGTGCCGCATCACTTCGTCGCGGCGGCCTTCCTTGGCCCATTGGAGCAAAGTGGAAAGGTCAGGCAGCGCCTCGGCGGATTCCTCTTCCGTGGAAGACCCGCTGCTTGCTGTTTCCTTCTTCCTGAAAATGGCCTCTTCTTCCGGACCCACCACGCCGGACACGCCATGGCGCAATCCCGCCTGGGCGCGGTCGCGAGCAATCTGCTGAAGCTGTGCCAGCGACATGTCCACGGTTCCGGTGTCGGTCCCAAACTCCGACAAGGACACTGCTCCGCAACTGGCGAGGAATAACTGCTTTTCATCCTTGATCAAGTGTGCATTGGCCAGAGCGCTGCAGATGCGCTGGGCGAAGGCGCGGGCTGCATCGAAATGGATATGGCTGGTCGCCATGATGAATTCGGCATCGCCGCTCTGTCGCATGCAGTCGGTCTGGCGCACCGTGCGGCAAAGCAATTGCTTGACGGTCTGAGAGACGTCGGCGGCCGGTGGAAGCACCGCACCGTCGTCGGCATGCCTGACTCCCAGGCAAACATTGAGCAGAACAAAATCGCGGCGCTGGGCAATCGCCTCCCGCAGCAGATTCTCGGTCTGCGCAATGACGTCATCCGGCGCGATAGCCGTTTCGGCAGTAGGAGCGGCGCTTCCGGGAGGCGTATCTACTTCCACTTCATCCGCAACAGGATCATTGCCAAGTTGCGTCAATACATCGAGACGCGACAGGAGTTGCGCCGTGCCTATGCCTTTGGTGATGAGGTCTGTCGCACCCAGGGATTTGGCGCGATCGCGTTCTGCGCTTTCGTCGCTGCCGGAAATCACGATGACCGGGACGTTGCGGATGCGGCTAATCTTTGAAGCACGAATACGCTGCAGCAAGCCGTAACCATCCAGCTTCGGCATGGTGAGGTCGGTAATGACGACTTGAATGCTCGGATCGATCAGCAGGGTTTCCCAAGCTTCCTCGCCATTCAAGGCTTCGCGGAATTCGAACTTGCCCTCGATATGCTTGATCAGACTCGCGCGCACAATACGCGAGTCATCTGCGATCAGTACGCGCGGCAATGCGGGTATATCGGCAGCAAGCTGATATGACATGGTTGGGAACACCAAAAGGCACAATGTTTCCGCAAGGATACTCCCAACTTATGGTTTTTGACAGCCACCACCTATTCGAATAGATTGGTTGTATCAAATTCTCCATTGTCTCAACTACAACAATGTTGTCATGTTCCCGCCTCCCTACCCAAGCCGCGATCGCGCTATTCGTGGCATCGGCGTGCATGGGCATGCCCGCAGCAGCAACAGAGGCGGAGGCAGCGGAAACCCTTTCGGTACCGGACAATCCGCCCGGCTTTTCAGAGCATGCATCCGAACTGGCGCTTAACGCACTGTCCTTGCTGGGGATACGCTATAAATATGGCGGGGACACGCCGGACAGCGGACTCGATTGCAGTGGCCTGGTGAGATATGTCTTCAAACATGCCCGGGATCAGGACCTGCCCCGAACCGCGCAGGAGATAAGCCGGCTCGGCAGCAAGGTGGACACCGTGAATTTGCAGCCCGGCGACCTGGTGTTCTACAACACACTCAAACGCCGCTTTTCACATGTGGGTATCTATCTGGGCAGCGACAGATTCATCCATGCGCCTTCCGGTGGTGGTGAAGTCCGCATAGACGACATGAAAACGGACTATTGGAAGAAGCGCTTCAACGGCGCACGCCGTATTGAAGAATCACCGCCGTCCTAGATTTTCCCGGTTTCGCTACGAACCATTCACAAGCCCTGCTTCACCTTCAGCTTGTTCCTGATCTCAGCCAGAGCATCCAGGGCCGCTTGCTCGCCGGCCAGGATGGCGAGATTGCGTGAAGCGAAATCATTGCTTTTCATATTGTTCAGCTTCGGCTGGATAACAACATCCGCTTCCTTCAATTCATGGCGGCTAATAGTCTTCCCCATGATGGCAAAGGTCTGCAGCAGGATATCCACGGATGTGGAAGTCAACTGCCCTTCAGGCTGCGAAGAAATGTTGACGGCAATGACGAGATCCGCGCCCATTTCGCGCGCAAAACGAGCCGGCACCGGGGAAACGAGTCCGCCGTCGACATAGGTTTGCTCACCTATCTTCACAGGCTGAAAAACGCCGGGTACTGCCGAGGAAGCGCGTACGGCCAGACCGGTATTCCCCCGCCTGAACAATATAGAAGCACCCGTATTGACATCAGCAGCCACCGCGCCAAATGGAATTTTCAGCTTTTCAATCGGCTGAAAATGCACGCTACGATTCACGTAATCCTGCAGCGCTTCGCCTTTCAGCACGCCACTGACCTTGGCAAACAGCGGGACTGACCAGTCCGAGATCGCCGCTTCGTCCATCTCCAGCGCCATGCGGTGCAAGGCCATGCCATTGTTGCCCGCCGCATAAAGCGCACCGACCAGGCTGCCGGCGCTGGTGCCGACCACGATGTCGGGCTTGATGCCCTGTGCCTCTAGTATCTTGATCACACCGATGTGAGCAAAACCACGCGCGGCGCCGCCGCCTAGGGCCAAACCGATCTTGACTGGGCGAGGCTTGACTACCGGGGGAGGAGTCACCACCACCGGAGCTACCGGCGGACGCGCCGGCTCAGGTGCGGGAGGGGGCGTCGTGCAGCCTGCAAGCACGGTCAACGCAAGCGTCGCCGCGAGGCTTTTCATCAGAGCAGAAAACATGGGTTCGAATCCGGATACAAACGGGAGGACGGCACCTGCCGGGTGAGGCGATGCCGCAAGCGATTGTACCTTTCAACAGAAAGAAGCTCAGGGAAAGCTGACGATGAAGCGGCTTCCCTTGCCGAGCTCGGACTGCACTTCCAGCGTCGCGCCATGGCGAAGCAGCACGTGTTTTACGATAGCCAGCCCGAGGCCCGTACCGCGCGTTTCGCGCGAACGGCTCTTGTCGACGCGATAGAAGCGTTCAGTCAACCGCGCAAGATGCTCGCCCGCGATGCCGATCCCGGTGTCCGCCACGGTGAACGCCGGCTTGCCGTCCGCCACGCGCCACGAGACCTTGATATCGCCGCCCTCCGGCGTATAGCGAATCGCGTTCGACACCAGGTTGCCGAACGCGCTGTGCAGTACGTCGATGCAGCCGCGCAGATCGGGGCCGTCGAAGTCGAGTACGATACGGTGCCGACCGCCGGACAATACCCGCGCCTCTTCT
>JAQSWC010000263.1 GCA_029266815.1 Paucimonas sp. | reverse complement strand
AAGGTAACATCGGTGATTCCTGGTGTCAAGAATCGACATTGTTTTAAATCTAGGCTCTGGGCTTGAAAAACCTCAAGGCCGTCCCTATACTTAGCACTCGTTAGATGAGAGTGCTAACAAAACTCGTTCGAAATCTTTTCCCTTGCGGAAACCTGGACGAAACAACGCTCCAGGCAACCGTATAAACAACCATAACCCATTGACTATTAAGGAGTTTGTATGAACCTTCGTCCTTTGCACGATCGCATCATCGTCAAGCGCCTCGACCAGGAAACCAAAACTGCGTCGGGCATCGTGATTCCGGATGCTGCAGCGGAAAAGCCGGATCAGGGTCAGGTACTAGCCGTTGGAAACGGCAAGATCCTGGAAGACGGCAAAGTTCGCGCACTTGACGTCAAGGTCGGCGACCGCGTCCTGTTCGGCAAATACTCAGGTCAGTCCGTCAAGGTCAGCGGCGAAGAACTGCTCGTGATGCGCGAAGAAGACGTCATGGCAATCGTTCAGCAGTAATTCGCAAGATGATTGGGGACGGGGTATCAGAGTATCGCTTGCAACTACCTCAGTTCCGCTAATCATAAATATGTTGAAGACAGAGTAATGCCAACGCTTAACTCGGTCCCGCAAACTCAAATATCAAGGAGTAACGAACATGGCAGCTAAAGAAGTGGTATTCGGCGACAGCGCCCGCATGAAAATGGTTGAAGGCGTGAACATTCTCGCTAACGCCGTTAAAGTCACCCTCGGGCCGAAGGGCCGCAATGTTGTGCTGGAGCGCTCCTTCGGCTCCCCTACCGTCACCAAGGACGGCGTCTCGGTCGCGAAAGAGATCGAACTGAAAGACAAGCTCATGAACATGGGCGCGCAGATGGTGAAGGAAGTCGCTTCCAAGACTTCCGACAATGCTGGCGACGGCACCACCACTGCGACCGTGCTGGCACAAGCTATCGTGCGCGAAGGCATGAAATACGTGGCCGCTGGCATGAACCCGATGGATCTGAAGCGCGGCATCGACAAGGCTGTCACCGCCACAGTTGAAGAACTGAAGAAGATCGCCAAGCCCTGCACGACGTCCAAGGAAATCGGCCAGGTAGGCTCCATCTCTGCCAACTCCGACGCATCGATCGGCGAGCGCATCGCTGAGGCAATGGAAAAAGTCGGCAAGGAAGGCGTCATCACCGTGGAAGACGGCAAATCGCTGAACGACGAACTCGACATCGTCGAAGGCATGCAATTCGACCGTGGTTACCTGTCGCCCTACTTCATCAATAATCCGGAAAAGCAAGTCGCCGTGCTGGACAATCCCTTCGTCCTGCTGTTCGACAAGAAGATCTCGAACATCCGCGATCTGCTGCCGGTACTCGAGCAAGTTGCAAAAGCCGGCCGTCCGCTGCTGATCATCGCCGAAGACATCGAAGGCGAAGCGCTGGCGACTCTGGTGGTCAACAATATCCGCGGCATCCTGAAGACTTGCGCAGTCAAGGCTCCCGGATTCGGCGACCGCCGCAAGGCCATGCTGGAAGACATCGCTATTCTGACCGGCGGCCAAGTCATCGCTGAAGAAGTCGGCCTGACGCTGGAAAAAGCCACGCTGAACGACCTGGGCCAAGCCAAGCGCATCGAAATCGGCAAGGAAAACACCACCATCATCGACGGCAACGGCCAAGCTTCCGCCATCGAAGCGCGTGTCAAGCAGATCCGCGTACAGATCGAAGAAGCGACTTCCGATTATGACCGTGAAAAGCTGCAAGAGCGCGTGGCCAAACTGGCAGGCGGCGTCGCAGTGATCAAGGTTGGCGCTGCTACCGAAGTCGAAATGAAAGAGAAGAAAGCCCGCGTGGAAGACGCGCTGCATGCAACTCGTGCAGCCGTTGAAGAAGGCATCGTGCCTGGCGGCGGCGTGGCTCTGCTGCGTGCTCGCGCCAGCATCACTGTCAAGGGTGACAACCCTGACCAGGATGCCGGCATCAAGATCGTTCTCCGCGCAATCGAAGAGCCTCTGCGCATGATCGTTACCAACGCTGGCGAAGAAGCATCGGTCGTCGTCAACAAGGTTCTGGAAGGCAAAGGCAACTACGGTTACAACGCTGCCAACGGCACCTATGGCGATATGGTGGAAATGGGTGTTCTCGATCCTGCCAAGGTGACTCGCTCTGCCCTGCAGAACGCTGCATCGATCGCCGGCCTGATGCTGACGACCGACTGCATGGTGGCTGAGCTGGTGGAAGAAAAGCCGGCTGCCGGCGGTATGGGCGGTGGCATGGGTGGCATGGGCGGTATGGGCATGGACGGTATGATGTAATTGCCGCAAGCCGCATTCAATTTTGGTTGAATGCTCGTACTCAAAATGCCCGCAGCAATGCGGGCATTTTTTTCACCTCTACTCTCTTCCAAAGAGCATCGGCCTTCCGTTTCAACCAAGGCGCGCTTAGTGAAGCCGTGCGGGAATCCCGCCTAGATACTCATAATCGTTCACAACAAGACACACAACCCTTTATGTAGGCAGGGTTGCCCGCGAAGGCCGAATAAAAAAGGCCAGAGCATTTCTGCTCCGGCCTTTTCACTTCCAGAAACTACTTAGACTGCGTTGTATCCCTTAGGGGCACACGAACGAACCAGCCTGGCCGTTCACTGCTTCGTGCATTGCACGCAGCAACGAGTCGGTTCCGGTCGTGTCCTGGGACAGTTCCCAAGTCATGATGCCGCCTGCCGATGTTCTGGCCAGTTGAGCTTTCTGGCGAATCGTCGGGATGCCATTCCACCAGTCGGCACCATCACTATCACGGCAACGGTTAGCGGTGCTTTGCGAAACCTTTGTCGAATACGCTGACCAGCTCGGACGTGCATAGTAAGGTACACCGATGATTGCTTTCGCACGCGGCAGACCACGGCCGACCCAGTAATTCAGTGAATTCACTGCATACTGGTATGACGAATGGTTGCCATTGTTCTCGTCGTAAGCCATCAGGTTCAGGAAATCAACGTCATTGAATACAGAGCTGGGTACACCGTCGCCCGCATAGCCGAGGGCAACAACTGCAGCGGACAGGAACTTGCCGCGGGAATGCAATGCTGTAGCAAGCTGATTCATCAACAACGCATAGTTGTTTGCCGAAGCGCCCGGATCCGGATATTCCCAGTCGATATCAACACCATCCAAACCGTACTGGTTCACGAAGTTGATCATGGCATTGACGAAGTTTGTGCGGCCGGTAGAGCTGGCAGCAAAAGTTTCGAATGCGCTGTCATTGCCGTCATTCCAGCCACCAACCGCGATACCAACTTTCACATTGTTTTGATGTGCAAGCCTGACGAGGTTCTGCAGCTTGGTGGGGTTATCCACGGCGCGCAGTGTTCCATCGGCATTCGGCAATACGAAAGAGTAGTTAATGTGTGTCAGACGGCTGTACTGAATAGCAGTCTCGGATCCTGACCACGACGGGAAATATCCCACTACTTTCTTGCCGGATGGCGTAGGTGTCGGAGTAGGCGTTGGGGTCGGTGTGGGAGTAGGTGTAGGAGTTGGCGTGGGAGTCGGTGTAGGTGTGGGAGTAGGTGTCGGGGTAGGCGTCGGTGTTGTACCGCACTGGCTGGCAGCAATGCTGCTCCATGCTTCGCCCCATGCCCAGCCTGCGCCCGGCTCATAGGCCGTCGACGTCGACGAGCACCATCCTGCTACCTTGCACTGATAGTAACCGCCGCGGTTCGTGACCTTTGCACCTTGTGCATAGGCTTTACCCAGCACCCACTGCGGGCAGCTGCTCGGAGGAGTCGGTGTCGGTGTGGGAGTCGGTGTCGGCGTAGGAGTCGGTGTCGGAGTCGGTGTCGGTGTGGGGGTAGGAGTCGGTGTTGGGGTAGGTGTGGGAGTCGGAGTCGTGCCGCACAGATAACCCGGAATCCAGGGTTTTCCGCTGCCGGCAGGACCGCTGTTGGTC
>JAQSWC010000262.1 GCA_029266815.1 Paucimonas sp. | reverse complement strand
GCATCGCAGCCTGTTTTGTCGGGCACAGTGGGAAGTTCGAATGATGCGCCGGTAGTAGCCGGTGATGCTGCAGCAACGGATACTCCTGCAACACCGTCTTCTTCAACATCGTCATCATCGACGCCGTCAAAATCCTCCACCCCATCGCCTGCTCCGGCTGCCAGTGCTTCAATGGCACCGTACGGTCAGGATGGATCCATGTACACGCTGTCGTTCAACGATGAGTTCGACACGTTCAATACCAGCAGATGGAACGACAAGATCTGGTACGAGACAGCTCCCGACACGAAGAACTACACGGTCGAAGACGGCAAGCTGAAGATCTGGCCGCAGAAGGATTCAACCGGCAAGTTCTTCAACCGCACGATTGATACTGACGGCAAGTACTATCAGACGTATGGTTACTTCGAAGTGGAAGCCAAGCTCCCGATCGGCAAGGGCACCTGGCCTGCGTTCTGGCTGTTCAACCATATCGGCGCGCGTCGTCCCGAGATCGACGTGATGGAAACCTATGCAGGCGGTGCAGCACCTTGGGGCACGATCATCAATGGCCAGCCGCATCCCACCATGTATGCAGTCACGGTGTGGAAGGACCAGACTGTGCAGGCCGGCATGAAGAAAATCCCGACTGTCGATCTGTCGGCCGGTTTTCACAAATATGCAGTGAAGTGGGAGCCGAACAAGCAGACCTTCTACTTCGACGGGCGTGAAGTGTATTCCCTGAACGTCACCATGCCTGACCCGATGTACCTGATGCTGGACCTCTGGTACGGCAGCGCAAGCGGCCAGCCGGACAACACCACGCCGCAGGGCAAGAGCAATTCCTACGAAGTCAATTACATCCGTGCGTGGAAATTCAAGTAAAGCGCGGTGACGGAAAACGAGAAGGCCGGCATAGCCGGCCTTTTTCATTGTCAGCGCGCGTCGGGCTGTACGGTTTTGGTCAGACGGGGAAAACGCTGCATGAACAACAGCCGGGAAAATACGAGCACGAACAGCGAATTGGTGACGAAGTAGCGCTTGAAAAGACGGCGCGGTTCAGACATCAGCCGGTACAGCCATTCCAGGCCATTTTTCTGCCACCACAAGGGGGCGCGCTTGACGACGCCGGAGTGATAATCGAACGCAGCACCGACGCCGACGGTGACTGCGCGGATGCGGCCTTTGTGTGCTGCCATCCATTTTTCTTGCTTGGGACAGCCCAGTCCCACGAACACCACATTCGCGCCTGAGTTATTGATCATTTCCACCTCTGCCGCATCTTCGTCAGGCGTGGCATCGCGAAAGGGCGGGGAATGCCGTCCGGCGATTTTCAATGCGGGGAAATGACTGCGTACTGCTGCTTCAAGCTTGGCGAGCGTCTCGGGGGTGCTGCCATAGAAGAAAACGGAATGATCGAGGCGCTCCGCAACGGCGAGGTAACGCCACATGAGGTCCGGACCGCTGATGCGTTCCTGCGCCGGGAATCCCAGCTTGCGCAATGCCCACGCCACCGGCGCGCCATCAGGCGTCGCCATGTCTGCGGTATTCACCACATCCATGAATTCCGCATCGAGCGTGGTCGTGACGACCGAATGGACGTTGCAGATGCAGACATAGCGCGACTCGCGCGCGCCGCCCCAGATGATGAGGCGGGATAGGGCATCGCTCCAGGTGAGCGCGTCGATCTTGGCATTCAGTATCGTCTCGGTGCTACGCGACCTGAGGCTGGGCATGGGTGACTCGTATGGCGTCTTCATAGATTCTCATCAGCATTCGATAATTGCGCTGCGGTGTGTAGCGCGCTTCATATTCGCAACGGGCCGCAGCTCCCATGCGCGCCATCTCTTCGGGATGTGTTTCCGCCCACTCGATCTTGGCCGCGAGGTCGGCGGCATCGCCGGGATTGAACAGAAGACCGGTTGCTCCGTCCCTCACCAGTTCTCCGAACGATCCATGGCGGCTGGCTATCACCGGCGTGCCGCGGGAAAACGCCTCCACCAGCGAAAGGCCGAACGTTTCGTAACAGGTGCTCGGCGCGATCAGGTAACGTGCACGGTTCATGAGCTGCAATACCTGATCGCGCGATTTCGGTCCGAGATAATTCGCGCCAAATGCCGCTCTTACCGGCTCCTCCAGCGGACCGGCGCCGATCACCTGTATGCCAGCCGAGGGAACGCGGCGTGCCGCTTCGCCCAACACATCCAGCCCTTTTTCCGTCGACAGGCGGCCGACATAGAGTCCGCCGCTACGTTCACAGGTGTCCGGAAAATGTTCCGACTTCACGAAATGCGGCTTGATGCGAATGCGATCCGCCGGCAGGCCACCCTGTATGAATTTGTCGCGGCAGAAATGGTTGAAAGCGATATACGCGGTGATACGGTTCTGGAAGGTGCCAAGCGCGCGATGCAGGGTGATCACACCGGCCGACACGGCCGACTGCAGCATCGAATCGCGATAGCACTTGCGCGGCACGGCGCGCCACGGCGACGTGCCGACACAGTCTTCGCAGACTTTGCCTTCGCGAAGCAGCGTGGCCTGCGGGCAGAGAAATCGGAAATTATGCAGCGTCTGTACGACCGGGATGCCTTCCCGGGAAGCCATCCATGCGTAGGACGGCGAGATCAGAGGAAAGGTGTTGTGCGAGTGAATCAGCTCGGGCTGGAAGCGGTCGCACAGCGCCTTCATTTCGTGTGCGGCGCGTTGCGACCATAGTGCCGATATCGCCGCCCCGGCTTTCGACATGCCGCTCAGCTCATCATTGTGCCGCCGGTAGACTTCCACTTCATGACCTTGACTGCGCAGCAGGGCGACTTCCGCATCGACCACCGCATCTTCGCCGCCGCTGTGCTGATAGGCATTATGTGCAACCAGTATCTTCATTAGCGAAAATGTCCAAAGTGGAAGAGAGCGACATCCGGCCGTTGCACAATTGCACCCGGCATATCAGCCTGGTTTTATTTGACAACGGGAGAAGAAAGCTCGCATTGATCGTGCTCATCGCACGGAGAAGGCTGTGGTATGCCGAGCGCAAGGGTGTGGTTGTCCAGTCGTTGAGCGGCACCGACGCGCGTGGAAACATGGGCAAGAAAGCGGTCGAAATGGTGCCAGGCATCGAGGTCATCGATATCCTTGGAATGTGCCCAGAGATGAAACACGCCGTTCCGCTCAAGCGCATGGTCGGCAAGCGCGTGAAGTCTCGCGATCCAGTCGCCTTGTCCGAGCGCGATGCGAACGCCGGCAGCGCGTTTTGCATAACTGCCTCCGCGCACGAAATTCCGAAGATAGACGCTGCGCCCGTGAGGATAGAACTGGATGGTGGTCGGCATTTCGAACAGGCCGGTGCCGGCGTCGAAGCACAGGTTCATCGTGGTGCGCGCGTAGCGGAATCCGGCTTCCTTGACCAGCGCAATATGCTGGCGCCGGTATTTTCCTCCGGGGTAGCAGAACCCCATCACGGGACGGCCCAGCATATCCTCAAGCCGCCGCTTTCCTTCACGGATCTGCCTGCGCGCCTGCAGCATGTGCACGTCGCGCAGGTAACAGTGATCCAGCGTATGCGAACCGATCTCGAAGCGCGTGGCCAGTTCGCGCAACTGCTGTGCATTCATGACCGGCGGGCCCTCGCGATTGCGCACCGGCACATAGAAGGTGGCCTGTAGCCCGTGCTTGTCGAGCAGTGCCGCCGCCTTCAGGTCCGAGGGATGGCCGTCATCAATGGAGCAGGTGAAGATCATGTGGGCTATTCCATTCGCTCAGCGTTCAAGACAGGCCAGGATGCCGTCGCATATGCGGGCCGCCATGTTCTCGATGGTGTAGCGTGTATGCGATTTCGGGCGAGTGAATTCCGCAATCCGTTGTGAACATCGGCGAAGCGCCCACGAAGGAATCCAGCACGCTCAACCCTACCAGCCCAGGATTGAGCGTGATATCGGCGGCTACCAGCGCCTGCGCCTTTTCAAAGCCTTGCAGCGGCCCCAGATACTTTATCCAGGGATGCGCAGAAGCGGCTGCCCGCACCGTGTCTTCCTGCGGGCCGGCGCCTACTACGAGCAACTGGAAGTCGGGAACGCTCTGCCGTATTGCCAAGGCGGCATCCAGCAGAAAATCGATCCGCTTTTCGCGGTACAGCGAACCGAGATAAAGGCCGACCGGTCCATTGCCCAACCCGAGTTTTTCACGCAATGCCGCTTTTCCTCCGCGCCGCGCACGCTCGCAGAGAGCGATGAGCTCGCGGGTATCGATCGCATTTTCGACGACGGTCGTGCATTCGCGAGGAAAGCCTGCTTTCGCGACAAGATCGGCACTTTCTTCCGTATAGGCGAACCACCAGTCGACCTTGTTCACCGTCCAGCGCTTGAAACGCTCCTTGAGGCCATCCGGATTCATCGACTGCATGTTGCGGCCATGGCCCCAGAACGCAACACGCTTGGGGCGCCCCAGGGAAAGTAGCCACAGGTTATAGACCAGCTTGTTCTCGTGGTTAAGAATAACGAGATCGGCGCCGCGGGCATACTGACCGTAGGGCTGCCAGCAGATCTGGTCGCCGAGAAAATAGTGCGTGGGAATATCAATTGCCCACGGAATGATGGCGCGGTCTTTCTTCATTTTCTCCTCAGGCGTTCCTTCACCTACCAGGAGCTGAAGTTCGACACCGGCCGCGTCGAGAATTTCCCGCATGCGTTCGTAGCAAGCCACGCGGTAATGCAGTAACTGGCGTTCCGTCACTACGACCCGCGGCCGCTTTACTGTTGCAAGGTGTT
>JAQSWC010000261.1 GCA_029266815.1 Paucimonas sp. | reverse complement strand
GCTCGCATGAATTTCACGTGATTGCGGATACCGGGGAGGATGCGCTGGTGTATTGTCCGTCGTCCGATTACGCTGCGAACATCGAGGCGGCGGAAGCTGTGTCACCTGCTGAGCCTCGTGCCACGGCAGCACAGCCCCTCACTAAGACACCCACTCCCGGCAAGACCAAGTGTGAAGACGTGGTGACGCTGCTCGGCATGCCCTTGTCGAAGTCAATGAAGTCTGTAGTGCTGGCATCCGACAAAGAGGAAAACGGAAAGCCTGCCACCGAAATCTGGCTGCTGCTGCTGCGCGGCGACCATGAGTTGAATGAGGTAAAGGCTGCTAAGCTGGCAGGTCTCGGTGCCTTCCGTTTCGCGAGCGAAGCCGAGATTGTTGACTGGTTCGGCTGCAAGCCCGGGTACCTCGGCCCCATCGGCACGAAAAAACCGGTGAAGATCGTCGCCGACCGCACGGCGGCTGCAATGAGCGACTTTGTGTGTGGCGCCAATGAGGAAGGCTTCCATTACACCGGCGCCAACTGGGGTCGCGATATTCCGGAGCCGCTTGTAGCGGATCTGCGCAACGTGGTCGAAGGCGATGCGTCTCCGGACGGAAAAGGGGTGCTGGCGATTCAGCGCGGCATCGAAGTAGGACACGTGTTCCAGCTCGGTACCCGCTATTCGAAAGACATGAATGCGACTTATCTCGACGAAACCGGCAAGCCGCAGCTGATGCAGATGGGCTGCTACGGCATCGGTGTCACCCGTATTCTCGGTGCGGCGATCGAGCAGAATTTCGACGACAAAGGCATCATCTGGCCAGCCTCGATTGCGCCGTTCGAAGTAGTGCTGTGCCCAATGGGCTACGACCGCAGCGAATCGGTCAAGGCCGAAACCGACAAACTTTATGAAGCGCTGAAAACGGCCGGCGTCGACGTCATCGTCGACGATCGGGGTGAACGTCCCGGCGTGATGTTCGCCGACTGGGAGTTGATCGGCGTGCCGCATCGCATTGTCATCGGAGACCGCGGTTTGAAAGAAGGCAAGCTGGAGTATCAGGGGCGGCGCGATGCCGCAGCAACGGCAGTGCCGGTTACGGAAATGGCCGATTACCTCAGTTCGACATTGCGCACCTGAAGGCGCTGAATGAAATCAGAGGTGGCGGCACGACTGCATCGCCGTTTTTTTTCTGTACATCGAGGCATGGCGCTGATGCTGCTGGGCCTGATGTTGGCGGGTGAGGCGGCGGCCGGCAATCAAAAGGAAGAGGCGCTATCGCATTCAGTGCGCGTGGCACTCTCGCGTGCCATTGCCGATAGCCGTCCGCCGAAGCCGCAATTCGCCAACATCGCCGACCGGATTCATTATCTGCACTGGCTGGGTGAAATGTCACCCCGACTTAAAAAGCGGGTTCCTGATTTCCAGTCGCGTCTCGATTTTTTAAGGACAGTCTGGTATGAAGCCAAGCGTGCCGGGCTGGATCCCGGCATGGTGCTGGGGCTGATCCAGGTTGAATCGGGTTTTCGCAAGTATGCGGTCTCGCCTGTGGGCGCTCATGGATATATGCAGGTAATGCCGTTCTGGACCCGGGTCATCGGCGATGGTAATCGGAGCAAGCTATTCAACATGCAGACCAATCTGCGCTATGGCTGCTCGATTCTGCGCATGTATATTGATATGGAAAAGGGAGATCTCTTTCTCGCGCTCGGCAGGTACAACGGAAGCCGGGGGCAAAAGGAGTATCCCAATGCCGTACTGGCGGCATGGAAACAATGGGAATTCAAACCTTGAGGGAGCTTCCGAATAGCATCTGCCTGTGCGAACTTCAGATGCCGGCAAAAACAAAAACGCCCGCGCGATGCGGGCGTTTTTGTTTGGCGCTAGGCAAGCTTATTTCAGATGATTGTTGACCAGCTTGGTCATCTCAAACATCGATACTTGCTTCTTGCCGCCAAAGACAGCTTTGAGTTTGTCGTCTGCGTTGATCATGCGCTTGTTGGCTGCATCCTGCAGTTTCGCCTTCTTGATGTACTCCCAGATCTTCTTGGTGACTTCCGTGCGCGGCAACGGTGTGGAACCGACGACTGCGGCCAGGGTATCGGAAGGAGTCATGGGCTTCATGAAGGCCGGATTCGGCTTGCGAGCGGTTTTCACTTTTTTGGCTGCCGGCTTCTTTGCTGCAGCTTTCTTGGCGGGAGCGGCCTTCTTCGCTACGGTCTTCTTCGCAGCGGCTTTCTTGGCCGGTGCTGCTTTCTTCGCTACGGGTTTCTTTGCTGCTGCTTTTTTCGCGGGAGCGGCCTTCTTAGCGGCCGGTTTTTTTGCTGCTGCCTTCTTCGCAGCCGGTTTCTTCGCTGCGGTCTTCTTGGCTGTTGCCATCTTCAAGCCTCCTTCAACAATTGTGTTGGGAAATTGCGTCAAGTCACGCAGAGCTAATAGTGGTGCGGTTTTGCCGGTGATGCAAGTATTTTTTAAGCGTTTTTATATGATTTTGCGCAGAGCGCGACACTATGGTGCTCATAGAGAGAGGCTCTATAGGTAAATGCGATAGCGCCAAGGATGAAAAAACGATGGACTAGTGCTGCGTTAGTGCTTCATCGCGATACAAAAAACCGGAAGACTAGCTTCCGGTTTGGCAGATCATGACAGAGCGTCACGCGTCTCAGCGCATCCCGGGCAGCATGCCTTTCATGCCTCGCATCATCTTCATTAAACCGCCGCCCTTCAGCTTTTTCATCATTGACTGCATCTGCTCGAACTGCGCGAGCATGCGGTTGACTTCTTGCACCTGCACGCCGGCTCCCGCTGCGATACGACGCTTGCGCGACGCCTTGATCAGCTCCGGCTTGGCGCGTTCCTGAGGCGTCATGGAGTTGATGATGCCTTCCATGCGTCGCACCTGCTTTTCGGCCTGATCCACGTTGGCGCCGCTGGCGGCCTGCTGGAGCTGCATCGGCAATTTGTCCAACAGGTTGCCGAGCCCGCCCATTTTTTTCATCTGCGACAGTTGCGACTTGAAGTCGTTGAGGTCGAACTTGCCGCCGCCCTTGATCTTCTCGGCCAGCCCTTGCGCGGCGTCGATGTCGACATTCTTGCGAGCCTCTTCCACCAGCGCCAGGATGTCGCCCATGCCAAGGATTCGATTGGCCATGCGCTGCGGATCGAAGGCTTCCAAGCCGTCGAGCTTTTCGGCGACGCCTGCGAATTTCACCGGCTTGCCGGTGATGTGGCGCACCGAGAGGGCGGCGCCGCCACGCGCATCGCCGTCCAGCTTGGTGAGTACCACGCCAGTGAGCGGCAAGGCATCGTTGAACGCTTTGGCAGTGTTGACCGCATCCTGGCCGAGCATGGAATCGACGACGAAAAGCGTTTCTATCGGCTTGACGGCCGCATGCAGCTCCGCGATTTCCTTCATCATCGCTTCGTCTATGCCGAGGCGGCCAGCGGTGTCGATGATCAGCACGTCGTGGAAATGGCGCTTGGCGTAGTCCAGGGCCGCCAGCGCGATGTCGACTGGCTTGTCTGTGGCTTGCGAGGGAAAGAAGTCGCCGCCAGCCTGGCCGGTAACTGTTTGCAACTGGCCGATGGCGGCCGGACGATAGACGTCCGCCGATACCGTCAGCACTTTCTTTTTTTTCTGCTCGCGCAGATACTTGGTCAGCTTGCCGACCGTAGTCGTCTTGCCCGCGCCCTGAAGGCCGGCCATCAGGATGATTGCCGGCGGCTGGGTGGCAAAGCTCAGTTGCGCAGCGTCGGGGCCAAGGTCGGCACCCATCAGGGATGCCAGCTCACTCTGAACCACGCCGACAAGGGCCTGGCCCGGTGTCAACGAACTCATCACTTCTTCTCCCAGGGCCTTTTCCTTCACCCTGGAAATGAACTCGCGCACCACAGGCAAGGCGACGTCGGCTTCGAGGAGAGCCAGGCGCACCTCGCGCAACATGTCGGCTGTGTTTGATTCGGTA
>JAQSWC010000260.1 GCA_029266815.1 Paucimonas sp. | reverse complement strand
GGATACGCGATCGAAGGGCATGTTCCGGCAGCGGACCTCAAGAAACTGCTGGCGCAAAAGCCGAAAGCCAAAGGGCTTGCGGTGCCTGCCATGCCGCTGGGCTCGCCTGGCATGGCAGGCCCGCGTGAAGATCCTTACGATGTCTTCCTCGTGAAGCAGGATGGGAGCACAAGCGTCTTCAATCACTACGGCCCGAAGTAGGAACTGGTGCGGCGGCTCCTGGACATGATTCTCAGCGAAGAGGCAGTCAGGAGCCTGCTCCTGCCCGTTGGTGGAATACATCCGTCAAGCTGAATTGTGTATCCGCACTCGTCTTTACTGCGGCAAGTGTCACGCCGTGGTGAACTTCGCAAACAGCGCATTGAGTTTCTCGGCATTCATCGGCTTCACGAAGTGATGATCGAAGCCGGCGGCTTTGGCCAATACCTTGTCATGCGACTGTCCGTAGCCCGTCAATGCGATGAAAAGCGAATTTGAATTTTCCGCTCTTGCCCGTAGATGTCGGGCAAGGTCGTAGCCATCCATTCCGGGCAATCCGATATCCAGGATGAAGACCTTCGTTGGATGAGCGGCAGCGGATTCCAGTGCAACCCTAGGGTCGGACTCCACTATCACCCTGTGCCCTTTCGCTGAAAGAAGCTCGGCGAGGGCATCGGCTGCGTCGATATTGTCATCCACGACCATGATGTCGAGCGAGCTTTCCGAATGCCTCGGCGAACCGCCTTCCGAAATGCGCTGGTGCGTCTTTACCGGCTCGCTCAGACGTGGAAGCGTCACGCTAACCGTCGTGCCTTTGCCGACACCTTCGCTGAATGCGCGGACGCCGCCGCCGTGCATTTGCGTGATGCTCTTTACCAGGGCCAGCCCAAGGCCGAGGCCGCCCTGCGCGCGGTCGGGCGTACGTTCGGCCTGAGTGAAGAGTTCGAAAATGCGCGGCAGCAGATCCTTCTCGATCCCGATGCCGTTATCGCTGACCGAGATTTCAACCTGCGTTTTATCAACGCAGACGCTTAGCGTGATTTCACCGCCCTGCGGCGTGTACTTGGCGGCGTTGTTCAGGATGTTCGTCAGGATTTGAACCAGGCGGGTGCGGTCGCCGTTCACCAAGGTATGCGCCGATCCCATGCGAATGTTGAGCGAATGGTTGCGCGCCTCGATGAGAGGCTGCGCCTGTTCGACGGCGCTCGCCACCACGAGCTTGATGTCGACCGGTTCGATGTCCAGATCCACCAGGCCGCGCGTGACGCGCGACACGTCCAGCAGGTCGTCGACCAGCTTGGTCATGTGCGTAACCTGGCGGGCGATGATGTCGCTCGCATGCGTGACGCGCCGTTCGTCCGTCGCGGATATTTTGAGAAGCTGGGCTGCGGTGCTGATCGGTGCGAGGGGGTTGCGCAATTCATGCGCGAGCATCGCCAGGAATTCATCCTTGCGGCGATTGACGGCTTTCAGCTCTTCTTCGGTGAGTTTCTGGTCGTGGACGTCGGTGCAGGTGCCCATCCAGCGGACGATCTTCCCTTCGTCGTTGCGAAGCGGCAGTGCCCGCCCGAGCACCCACCGGTATTGCCCGGAATGGTGGCGAAGACGGTAATGGATCTCATAGGTTTCGCCGGTTTCAAGACTGTGCTTCCAGGTATTCCAGGCGCGCGCCTGATCCTCAGGGTGGAACCTGTCGTTCCAGCCTTCGCCGTCGGTGGACCCCGGCGGAGCACCGGTGAAGTCATACCACTGCTGGTTGTAGTAATCGTGATAACCATCCGGCAAGGTAGACCACACCATTTGCGGCATGGCATCGGCGATCGTACGGAATTTGGCTTCGCTCTCCCTTAGGGCGGCCGTGATCCGCATGTTTTCGGTCACGTCGAAACCTTCATAAAAGATGCCGGTGACCTGGTTGGCGGCATCGCGTATCGGTTCGCAGACGAAGTTGAAGAAACGCTCTTCCGTGTCCTTTTCAGGGTCCGGCTGAAGAACAATGCGGACATTCATGCCGAGGTAGCGCTCACCCGTAGCGTAAACCCGGTCCAGCAAATCGAAGAACACTTGCCCTGCGAGATCCGGAAAAACCTCTCGAATATTCTTGCCTATGACATCCCGTCGCTTGACGAACCTGTAATAGGCATCGTTTGCAATTTCAAAGACATGATCGGGGCCGCGAAGAACAGCCATCATCCCGGGCGCCTGCTGAAACAGGCTGTGCAGCCGCTGATACTCTTCCCGGCTGCGCCGGTCGGTGAGCACCTTTTCGGTCGTCTCGATGCAGACGCAACCCATGCCTTGAACGGCACTGGTTTCATCGCGCACCGGCGAGTAGGAAAAGGTAAACCAGGTCTGCTCGTCAAAGCCTTTCCGCCGCATGGTCAGCGGCATATCCTCGAGAAACACACCCGCGCCCGAGAGCGCCTGCTCGATGAGCGGAGTCAGATCGTTCCAGATTTCAGACCAGATGTCCTGAAAGCGATGCCCCAGCGCCGCAGGATGCTTTATTCCCAGAATCTCGGCGTAGGCGTCGTTATAGAGAAATCCCAGTTCCTTGCCCCAGGCTACGAACATGGGAAACTTGGAGTTGAGCATGAAGCTGACGATCGACCTCAGCGAGTGCGGCCAATCGGCAGGATCGCCGAGCGGAGACGTCGACCAGTCGTGCCCGCGCATCAACGCGCCAAGCTCGCCGCCGCCGGCCAGGAACTTGTGTCTGCTATGCATATGCCGATGAGGAAAGAGAAAAGCAGGCATCCATGGTGCGCGGGATGAAACGCGATATGCCTGCAAGAATGAAAAGCGCCGCTCAACATCGAGCGTGGTTTTCCAGCAATGCGAAATCATAGGTGCGGAGACCGCCACCAGGGTTGATTTTCATCAAGTTACTAAAGCCGGCTTCTACTATTCGCTCTCTGCTATCCACTCTCACTTCGGCCTTGAGAACATCTTCTTGAGCCCAGTGATTTGACGATAGCAGCTTGGCCTATGGGGATAGACGCTTGTATTTTGCCTGCGGCGAGAGCGTATGCAATGCACGCGCGTAATACGTATCGCGTTCGGTTTCCAGCTTGACGATAATGTCCGAGGCTCTCGACGGCCGGATCGACCTATGGGCACACCCGGTAGCAACCGCAGATTGGTGAGCCCCCTCTTCCCGCATTCCGGGGGGATCGATCTTCCCGCGCCACCATGCACCGTTCTGATGTAGCCAGACCGCAGTAATGGACACCGGAGCCGACGAGATTTTAGTCGAGTTGATGTCCAGATGAACCTGGAACATGCCGTTTGCGCATTTGTTGCCGGAATGTCTCTCCATTGCCACGGGTTCCGCCGTCACCACGATATGGCGCTCGCCATCCTGGATGGCTACGGGAGAAGCAAGCAACTCGTTTGCATCCGGCGCTGCACCGAAGAGCGAGTAGAGAATGATTCCGAAAATTGCGGCGGGAAGGACTGCAGTGAAGATGATTCGAAAAGAAGGCATACCGGTTCAATTGCAAGCGCGACAAAGGCGCGCCACGATTATCCGCTACTCTTGAATTTTCTTCTTGGCCGAAATCAATAGTTCGATATCAGGGAATAGCAGCGAAAAGTAACGCGTCTTACTTCGCCACAGGAAGCCGCCGCAAGGCAATAGCTGGGCCGACCCGTTCCACCGTGCCGCAGCGCTCCAACTCCCGCAGGGCGGCGAACAGCCGCTTGTCCGAAGGCGTCTTTTTCAAACCATTGCTGAGCATTTTTCGCGCCTCGCCCGAATAACCGAAAGACACACAGATTTTTGCGTAGCTGACCACATGCGGCCGGCGTTCTTTTTTGTCGAGGAAACGGGCAAATGCCCATAGCAACAGCGCCCAGATTGAAAGTACAGCGGCGAGAAGAATCATTTTGCTCAACCAATGATGGAGTCGCGACACTCTATCGCAGCGGGTGGCGCCAAACTGTATGAATTTGTTAGCAAGGAATCCTTATTCGCTCGTAACCCCGGAA
>JAQSWC010000259.1 GCA_029266815.1 Paucimonas sp. | reverse complement strand
CGATGCCTTTTGAAATCAGGTAGGACTTCACCGATTCCGCACGGCGCACCGAGAGTTTCTGGTTATAGGCATCCGTGCCGATGGAATCGGTATGACCGACAGCGATGACCACTTCCAGTGTAATGCCGCCAAGCTTGGAAGCCAGATCGTCCAGCTTTGCCTTGCCTTCAGACTTCAAATCCGATTTGTCGAAATCGAAGAAGGCATCGGCTGCAAACGTCACTTTTTCCGACGTCGGAGCGGGCGGAGGCGGCGGAGGTGTCACGGGAGCCGCCGGGGCGGGAGGTGGAGTCTCCTCCGGCTTTTTCGCCACTTCATCGCAGCCTTCCACGGCATCTTCCTTGGACCAGTAGCCGGTGCGCCAGCACAGCCCGAATGGACTGCGTGCAATTACGCCACGGCCGTCCTGCACATAAGCGCTCTTGGGCGTGCTTGCCTTGATGTCCTGCTGCGCTTGAGCGTTCAGGCTCAGAAACGCTGCGGCTGCCAGAAATAAAGTGACGATCTTTTTCATGTCTTTCCTCTTGCTGGATTTTGCAATTCAACTGGATTCAAAGTTGATTGAAGGGAATAAATAATGCAAACGCGCGATCTTAACATGTGGAATGTTTCATTCTCGTGACCGAGAGCTGAGAAATCTTGCGGCACTGATTTGAAACATGAAAATTTTGCCACAGTCTGGTTAGCCGCTCTTTGTCTTTGCGTTGATTTCCTTCTCACTTCGAAAGCGTGTCTTGTTTTGACCACGTAGCTTACGCTTAGGAGAAGGAAACTGCTTTTGCTATGGCGACATTTGGGACGGAAGGAGGAATATACCCGCATGGTAAAATCGCGCGTTTGGCCGAGGAGCGTCACCTCGCCGTTTACCCTCAACATGCAAAGCCATTTCCATGGATCAATTCGCTAAAGAAACCATCCCTATTTCGCTTGAAGAGGAGATGCGCAAGAGCTACCTCGATTACGCAATGAGCGTGATCGTCGGCCGTGCGCTTCCGGATGTCCGCGATGGTTTGAAACCGGTCCATCGCCGGGTGCTATACGCAATGCACGAGACAAACAATGTATGGAACCGTCCATATGTGAAGTGTGCGCGCGTCGTGGGCGAGGTAATGGGTAAGTACCACCCGCATGGTGATCAGGCGATCTATGACACGCTAGTGCGCATGGCCCAGGATTTCTCGCTGCGCTACACGCTAGTGGATGGACAGGGTAATTTCGGTTCGGTCGACGGCGACAACGCGGCGGCAATGCGTTACACCGAATGCCGCCTGGACAAGATTTCGAGCGAACTGCTGGCCGATATCGAGAAAGAAACCGTCGATTTCGTACCGAACTACGACGGCAAGGAAAAGGAGCCGTCGGTTTTGCCGACGCGCATTCCCAATTTGCTGATCAACGGTTCTTCCGGCATCGCGGTTGGCATGGCGACCAACATCCCGCCGCACAACATCACCGAAGTCGTGGATGGGGCGCTGCATGTGCTGCGCAACCCGACCTGCACGGTCGATGAGCTGATCGAAATCATTCCCGCGCCCGACTTCCCGACTGCCGGAATTATCTACGGCGTGTCGGGTGTGCGAGATGGTTACCGCACTGGCCGCGGCCGTGTGGTCATGCGCGCGAAAACCCACTTCGAGGAATTTGGTCGCGACAACCGCAGTGCGATCATCGTCGACGAGCTGCCTTACCAGGTCAACAAGAAGTCGTTGCTGGAGCGCATTGCCGAGCTGGTACGCGACAAGAAGCTGGACGGCATTTCCGATATCCGCGATGAATCCGACAAGTCCGGTATGCGCGTCGTCATCGAACTCAAGCGCGGCGAAGTACCGGAAGTGGTGTTGAACAACCTCTACAAGCAGACCCAGTTGCAGGACACCTTCGGCATGAACATGGTGGCGCTTGTCGACGGCCAGCCGAAGCTGCTGAACCTGAAGCAGATGCTGGAGTGCTTCTTGTCGCATCGCCGCGAAGTGGTGACGCGCCGCACCGTGTTCGAACTGCGCAAGGCTCGCGAGCGGGGCCACGTGCTGGAGGGTTTAGCGGTAGCACTGGCGAACATTGACGATTTCATCGCCATCATCAAGGCAGCGCCGACGCCGCCGGTAGCAAAAGCAGAATTGATGGCGCGTGCCTGGGATTCGTCGCTGGTGCGCGAGATGCTGGCCCGTACCGGCGCCGAGAATGCCGGCGGCATCGATGCCTTCCGGCCTGAGAGTCTGCCGAAACATTACGGCATCCAGTCCGACGGCTTGTACAAGCTTTCCGACGAGCAGGCGCAGGAAATCCTGCAGATGCGCCTGCAGCGCCTGACCGGCCTCGAGCAGGACAAGATCGTTAACGAATACAAGGACGTGATGGCGCAGATCGCCGATCTGCTCGACATCCTCGCCAAGCCCGAGCGCGTGACTTCCATCATCACCGATGAGCTCAATGCAGCGAAGAATGAGTATGGCGCGGGCAA
This sequence comes from Paucimonas sp., assembly GCA_029266815.1. Classification (GTDB taxonomy): domain Bacteria; phylum Pseudomonadota; class Gammaproteobacteria; order Burkholderiales; family Burkholderiaceae_D; genus JAQSWC01. Next base: position 1,512 of record JAQSWC010000259.1, on the reverse strand, counting down.
CAAGGATGTTCGCCGTTCGCAGATCGAACTGAATGCCACTGATCTCGGCACCGAAGACCTGATCACGCCGCAGGACATGGTGGTGACGCTGTCGCACAGCGGCTATATGAAATCGCAGCCGCTGTCCGAGTACCGTGCACAGAAGCGCGGTGGACGCGGCAAGCAGGCGGCGGCGACCAAGGAAGACGACTGGATCGACCAGCTCTTCATTGCCAACACGCATGATTACATCTTGTGCTTCTCGAATCGCGGCCGTCTGTATTGGCTGAAGGTATGGGAAGTGCCTCAGGGTTCGCGTAATTCCCGCGGTAAGCCGATTGTGAACATGTTCCCGCTGCAGGACGGCGAGAAGGTCACCGTGGTTCTGCCGCTGTCCGGCGAAAACCGCAATTTCCCGGAAGACCATTACGTCTTCATGTCGACATCGCTCGGCACCGTGAAGAAGACACCGTTGACCGAGTTCTCCAATCCGCGCAAGGCAGGCATTATTGCGGTTGACCTTGACGAGGGCGATTTCCTGATCGGTGCTGCGCTCACTGACGGCAAGCACGACGTGATGTTGTTCTCGGATTCCGGCAAGGCAGTGCGTTTCGATGAAAACGATGTGCGCCCAATGGGTCGCACCGCGCGCGGCGTGCGCGGCATGAATCTTGAAGACGGCCAGCAGGTGATCGCATTGCTCGTCGCCGAGAACGAACAGCAATCAGTGCTGACCGCGACCGAAAACGGTTACGGCAAGCGCACACCGATTACTGAGTACACCCGACATGGCCGCGGCACCAAGGGCATGATCGCGATCCAGACTTCCGAGCGCAACGGCAAGGTCGTCGCTGCCACGCTGGTGGAGCCGAAGGACGAGATCATGATGATTACCACCGGTGGCGTGCTGATCCGCACGCGCGTTTCGGAGATCCGCGAGATGGGCCGTGCAACGCAGGGCGTGACGCTCATCGCCGTGGAGGACGGCACCAAGCTATCGGGCTTGCAGCGTATCGCTGAAGCTGACGCGGAAGACGAAGAAGCTCCAGAAGCCGCCGCGGAGGAGTAATGACGCAAGTCTTTAACTACTCCGCCGGCCCGGCGGTATTGCCGAAGGAAGTGCTGAAACAGGCCGCCGAAGAAATGGTGGACTGGAACGGCAGCGGCATGTCGGTGATGGAGATGAGCCATCGCGGGCCGGAGTTCCAGTCGATTCACGATGCGGCGATGCGCGATCTGCGCGAGTTGCTGGCGGTGCCGGAAAACTACAAGATCTTGTTTCTGCAAGGCGGCGGCATCGGCGAGAACGCGATCGTGCCGATGAATCTTGTCGGCCGCAAAAGCCAGCCTGCGATGGTGGATGTGGTTGTCACCGGTTCATGGACAGTGAAGTCGGCCAAGGAAGCGAAGAAGTACGCGAATGTGAATATCGCGGCTTCTTCCGAGGCGGACAAGTTTTCTCATGTGCCGGCATTCAAGGCGTGGAAGCTCACCAAAGACGCGGCCTACGTGCATATCTGCTCGAACGAGACC
>JAQSWC010000258.1 GCA_029266815.1 Paucimonas sp. | reverse complement strand
GATTGACCAGGAAAATCCAGTGCCAGCTGAATGCGCCTGTGAGCAATCCACCCAGCAAGACGCCGATGCTGCCGCCGCCCGCGCAGACGAAGCCGTATACACCCAGCGCCTTGGCACGTTCTCCCGCATCAGTAAAAAGATTCATGATGAGGGACAGGGAAATGGCCGACACCACCGCGCCACCCAAGCCTTGCACTGCGCGTGCAGCGATCAGCATCGTCTGTGATTGGGCGAGGCCACAAGCTGCGGAGGCAAACGTGAAAAGGGTGATGCCGATCAGGAAGAGACGACGATGTCCGTACAGATCGCCTAGCCGGCCACCGAGTAGCAGAAAGCCGCCGAAGGTCAGCATGTAGGCATTCACCACCCATACCAGCGAAGTCTCGGTAAACCGCAGGTCTTCGCGAATAGATGGCAGTGCGACGTTGACGATGGTGGTGTCGAGGACAATCATCAACACGCCAACACAAAGCACTGCCAATGCGTACCAGCGCTTACGCTCATCGAGCCGGTGAGTTTGAGAATTCATATTGCTTCCTTGGTCTAGCTGAATTTATCTGTGGTGTCTATTTGTCGGGCCGCTTCCATCACTCAGTATTTAAGCTACTTTAAGTGACAGAGCGCTTCGCACTTGGAAATACACTCTGTGGGAAGGTCTCCAAAGCGATCCATACGTTCCGGCCTAGGCTTCACGACGTTGATCTTCGGAGCGTCGCGCAACGTTGCAAGTCCAATTCATTTTCTGAAGTCACTGTATCGCCGACGCAATGATAACGGCAGGGAACTATATGTAACAGGGCTTTTCTGGCTTGACAATGTGCAGCTCACTGCGGGCAGAACCTTGATCTCCCCTGTTTTCGTAGCATCTCGTAAAAATTTCCTCCGAACCTGTCGCGTTTTTTTCCTTCTATTCAAGTAAGCAACTGCACCATGCCGGTTGCCAATAATTAAGCTCAAGGAGAAAACATGAACAAACTGCTCGCAGCCCTCATTACTGGCCTGATCGCTTCTACTGCAGCTGCACAAAACACTGCACCTGCTTCGAACACCCAAGCCGCAGCCAACTCTGAAGTGGCAAAGGCCCAGGCTGAAGCAACCAAGGACATCCAGGAAGCCAAAAAGGATGAAGCCAAGGCCATCGCCGAAGCCGACAAGGATGTGAAGGAAGCCAAGGTAAAAGCAGAGAAGAAGAAAACCAAGGCGGTAGAGAACGCAGCCGAAGACAAGTCGGAAGCCAAGGCCAAGGTTGCCAAAGCCGATCCTGAAGACAAGATCAAGGCAGAGGCAAAGTCGGAGAAGACTGTAGCCAAGGCCGACGAGAAAGCCCTCAAAGCAGTCGAGGAAGCCAATGCCAAGGTTGCAAAGGTAAAAGTCGATGCGAACGTGGACAAGGCCAAAGCGAAGGCTGAAACAGCTACCGTGAAAGCCGAGGCAAACGCAGACGTGAAAGCTGCGACTGCCAAGTAATTGACATCCGGCGCTTCAACGAAAGACAGGCTTCACGCCTGTCTTTTTTATTTGGTGCAATGGAAAAGTGCACCTGTCCTGGCTTGAGCTGCCCTGCAAGAGCCAGATCTTTAAGTTCTAGGCTGTTCCGGCATTTGAACTATGCAGGCTTTGCCGAATGGCCGTATGCTTCCCTGCTCGAATATGCAGACAACCACTAGCTGCTATTCATTTCCGAAGACCAAGAAAACAGTCCCGATTTTGAAAATGAATTTACATTTCCTCTGCGGATAGAGGAAAGCCCCGCACTGTGAACAATCTTCCTTCTAATTCTGATTCGCCTGAAAGCGGCATTCTCGGCGCTGCTGCCGAACCCTTGCCGGCCTCCGGCGATGGCGCGCCCGTCCGTCCTTTTCGCGGCGTCCTCCTACTGTTGGGCGCGCTCTTCTTTTTTGCCTGCATGGATGCAACCACCAAGTATCTGGCAGCGCATTACAACGTGCCGCTGATTGTAGCGATTCGCTATATAGTGAACTGCGCGCTGATGATCGTGCTGCTCGCGCCGAGTCAGGGCATGCAACTGATGCGGACGCAGCGCACGGGCTTGGTCATGGTTCGTGCCCTGAGCCTGGTGGCGATATCGCTGTCGTTCGGCTTCGCCTTGCAGCGGATGCCGGTGCCTGAAACGACAGCCATCATCTTCCTGGCTCCCCTGCTGGTGGTGCTGGTAGCCGGCCCCATCCTGAAAGAGCGCATCGGCGCAATCGGCTGGGCGGCTGCACTAGGCGGATTTGCGGGTGTGCTGCTGGTGGTGCGCCCGGGCAGCGGGCTGGATATACTGGGCGTCGCGTTTGCGATGATGGCAGTGGCAGGCAACGTGATCTATCAGTTGCTCTCGCGGATTCTGGGCCGAAGCGAACGAACTATCGCACTACTCTTTTATTCCACGCTGACCGGCTCGATCTGTTTCGGCCTTGCCCTGCCGTGGTTCTGGACAGGCGAAGCTCCTACGCTCTGGCAGACAGTTCTATTCATCAGCCTGGGAGTGAATGGTGGCATCGGACATTACCTTTTCACAAGCGCCTTCCGCCATGCACCGGCCTCCACGCTCGCGCCGGTCACTTACGTGCAGCTACTCTGGGCGCTGCTTCTCGGCTGGACCGTGTTCGGCCATGCCCCCGATCTTCTTACCCTCGTCGGCATGATGGTGATTGCTACCTCGGGCGTGGTCATGGCGCTGCGATCGCGCCGTGCGGCCCTGCAGAGCGCCGCGCGTATTCACCGCGATTCGTGACGTTGTGCCTTTGCACGATTGAACTACCTCAAACGCTTCAAGATTCGCGTAAAGAGTCCAGCTCGATAAACGTAGAATCGACATCGTTTTTGATTGAGGGATGTGGAAAATGTGGATGCGTTGTCCCGCCGTGACATGCAGGCGGCCGTTTCAGGTGAATCAGTTCAAGGGATATGTGCCCGCAGACTATGAATCAGGAAAAATCACCTGCCCTCACTGCGCAACCGTTCTCACAGGAGATCAGAACTCCACGTTCCTGACTCATGCCCTGTTGCCTTCAGACGAATCTAGGTTTATTGAAGCCGAAAGTTCAGGCACTGCGCAGGAATAGCGCGACAAAGTTCGCCCACGCCATCCTCACCTGCGCTATTGCCGGGCCGGACATGAACATCACGCAAGCCTTGCTTGCCTCATGTGACACTGCCGTCCATGACTGTCTGGCGAACTTTCTCCGTCCTGGGTAAGGCGGAACTCAACGTCGGCGGATTGCCGATCTCCCGGAGCATTCTTACGATCTCGTCGAAGCCTACTCCCTTGGCTCGCATGAAACGTACGAATTGCTGGCGCTGCTTGATCAGAAAATTGTTCGTCATGGCACATTCCCGGTAGGACGATGCTTCCAGAGTAGTCCAGCAATCGTGCCTTCAATCGTCGGGATAGACACAAAATTACCTCGCAAACCAGACGTTTGCCAGGTTATGCCTTTACCTTCGCCGTAGTGCGGCGGCCGACGTGCGGCTTCTTCGGTGACGTCTTCGTCTCCTGTGCTTCCATGATGCCGGAGGCAGCCATTCCCATCAGGCGGCGAAACTTCGGGCACTCCATATGGCTGGGCGCGGAGCAGGCCGCCGCGTGCTGCAGACCGTCGCGCATGGCCGTCAGCTTGCGGATTTTTCTGTCCAGCTCGCCCGCCTTTTCCAGCAGCAGGTGCCGGTCTATCTGCGGAAGACCATCCGGCCCGAACATGCGGGCGATCTCTTCCAGGGAAAATCCCGCGGAACGGCCCAGTGCGATCAATGCCAGCCGCTCCACCACATTCGGTGCAAACACGCGACGCAGCCCCCGCCTGCCGACAGATGCAATCAATCCTTTCTCTTCATAGAAGCGCAGCGTCGACGCAGGAACGCCCGATTGCCGAGCCACTTCGGAAATATCCATATTGTCCCTTGACTTCAAGTTAACTTGAAGTTGTACGCTACCACCAGTACCCAATGAACGCAAACCTATGGAGAACAAC
>JAQSWC010000257.1 GCA_029266815.1 Paucimonas sp. | reverse complement strand
GTTCAGCCTCGGTGATGGCACTGGAGCCGGTTACGCTCGCAATCGTCCGCATGGCAGATTTCCGGTCGTTCCTGAGAATTCATCCGGATTTCGTATTCTCATTGCTCGGGAAACTGATCCGCCGGGCACGCATGGTGACGCGCAACCTGAAGGGACTGGCGCTACTAGATGTCTACGGGCGCCTCACTCAATTACTGAACGACCTGGCGGTCGAGGCCGACGGCAAGCGTCTGATTAAAGAACCCTTGACGCAGCAGGAAATCGCCAGCCGGATCGGCTGCTCGCGTGAAATGGTGAGCAAGATTCTCAAAGATCTGACGGCCGGTGGTTATATTGAGATGTCCCGCAAATCCATCGAAATCAAACGGCCCCTCCCTGCGTCGTGGTAACGCTACACGCGCATCGGCAGAGAGCGGGCTGATTCAAGGCGAGCTGCTATGCAGATGCCATGATGGTAATCACATCAAGCGGATCCGGCGAAGGGCGGCGAGATTCATATCCGTGGCCCTCAACCGTTCTGCGGTCAATCAGCACAAATCCTTCCTCGGTAATATAGGGCGGCCGAAGCTGCCGATTTTTTCGGCGTTCGTCATTTTCGGGAAGAAGTTGACTAAGGCTGTTCTGTTTCATGTTCCCTCCACTGTTGCAAATTTCAAATTCTTCAATCTGCCAAGCCTTGATGACTTGCAGCAACTTGATTGATCGAAATCATAATGGCCATGGCGAAAAGTTTCTGTGAGGTATCACATCTGGTTAATGTGAAAAATTACCAAACCAGAATGTTTTAGCTCCTCAATTTTCACGGCTATTCTCGGGGCACGCGGTTTTGAGGAGGCTGCACCTATTTGTTGTATCCTATCGAGCATCGCAACTACGGCTCACTGCCATATGCAAGATCACCCTCGAGGTGTCAAATCCCTTGACGCCAAACACCACCGCTCCCTGTTTGAACGGCTGACCGCGCTAATCTCCCCCGAACCTGAGAATCGCTCCGAACTGCTGGAAGTCCTGCACGAGGCCCATGATCGCAATCTCATCGATGCGGATGCGCTGTCGATGATCGAGGGCGTTTTCCAAGTGTCCGACCTCTCGGCACGAGACATCATGGTGCCGCGCTCACAGATGGACATGGTCGATATCTCGAGGCCGATTGAAAGCTGGCTGCCGATGGTGCTTGCCACGGCCCACTCGCGCTTTCCCGCCGTTGAAGGTGAACGCGACCATGTGGTTGGCGTGCTTCTGGCGAAAGATCTGCTGCGCTATTACGCGGAGGAATCTTTCGACGTGCGCGACATGCTGCGTCCGGCGGTTTTCATTCCCGAATCCAAACGTCTGAACGTGCTGCTGCGCGACTTCCGCGCCAACCGCAATCACATGGCAATCGTCGTCGATGAATACGGAGGTGTCGCCGGCCTCATCACGATCGAAGATGTGCTGGAGCAGATCGTAGGAGATATCGAGGACGAATACGACTTCGACGAAGTCGAAGACAACATCCTGCCGGTCGAAGAGCCGGGCCACGGCCCGCGTTGGCGCGTTCGGGCACTGACCGAAATCGAACAATTCAATATAGCGATCGGAAGCACCTTCTCCGATGATGACGTGGACACGATAGGCGGCTTGGTAGCCAACCACCTTGGACGGGTGCCGCGCAAGGGCGACACCTTCGATATCGACGGCCTGCGTTTTGAGGTATTGCGCGCGGATGCGCGGCAGGTTCACGTGTTACTAGTGGAAAAACTGCCGGCATCTCCGGAAGCAGAAGAAGAGGCCTGATGACTATTTTCGGCCACGCCCGGCTGTCCGCTGAGGGACCGCCCGGCGTCCGCAATCCCGCGCAAGGCATGGTTGCCCTGCCCCCAGTTCTTGCTTGGTTCATTGCCCTGCTATGCGGCGGACTGAACGTCTTTTCCTTCGCTCCTTTTGGCTGGTGGCCCGTTCAGATCCTGACGCTGGCGGCAGTGTTCAGCCTTGCTGCCGTACAGAAAACGGCTAAACATGCCGCTTGGATTGGCAGTGCCTACGGGTTCTCTTGGCTGACCTGCGGTGTCTACTGGCTCTATATCAGCATGCATGATTACGGCGGCATGCCGGCGTGGATGGCCGGCGCTGCCGTACTCCTCTTGGGATTTGCGCTCTCGGCCTTCCCGGCGCTTGCGCTGGGACTTTCCAACCATCTGGCGCGCCGCTTCCGTCTTAACGCCGTTGCGGCCCTGCTCATGGTTTTTCCCTCGCTATGGATGCTTTGCGAATGGGCGCGCGGCTGGATGTTCACCGGCTTTCCCTGGATTATTTCCGGTTACGCGCATACCAAAGGGCCGCTTGCGGGCCTGGCGCCGATTATCGGCGTGCATGGAATCGGATGGGCTGCTGCAGTCGTGGCCGCCTGTCTGGCTCTGCTGCCTCGCAGATATCCGCTTCTGCTCGGCGCCGCGATTATGGTGAGCGGCCTGATGGCAAGCGGGATGGAATGGACCAAGCCACACGGCCGCCCTATCTCGGTACGTCTGCTGCAAGGCAACGTTCCTCAGGATCTGAAATTCGATAGCGAGCATATCGCCGGCTCATTAGTCTGGTACCGCAACGCCATAGAAGCGGCGCCCGCCGACCTGATCGCCACTCCCGAAACCGCCCTGCCGCTGTTCCAGTATGAATTGCCTGAAACTTATCTTCCGCGCCTGGTGGATTATTCGCGCCGCACCGGCAGCCATCTCGCCATCGGCATTCCTTACAGCAGCAAGCGGGGCCACTACGCCAACAGCATGATCGGTTTCTCGCCGACGGACCGACGCGCCTACCGCTACGACAAGCATCATCTTGTCCCTTTTGGCGAGTTCATTCCCTTCGGCTTCCGCTGGTTTGTCGACATGATGCGCATGCCCCTCGGCGATTTCTCGCAGGCCCCATTGCTGCAAGCGCCTTTCCAAGTGAAAGACCAGTTCGTGCAGCCGAACATCTGCTATGAAGACTTATTCGGCGAGGAAATCGCAGCGCAACTGCGCAATAGCGAGCGCCCCGCCACTATGCTGCTGAACATGTCGAACATTGCCTGGTTCGGCGATTCAATCGCGTTGCCGCAGCATTTGCAGATCTCGCAAATGCGTTCGCTTGAAACCGGCCGGCCGATGCTCCGCGCCACCAATACCGGCATAACGGCCGTCATTGATCCGAAAGGCCGCGTCGTCGCGAGCCTGCCACCGTTCACGGAAGGCGTCCTTACCATGCAGGTACAGGGTCATGAAGGGCGAACACCGTTTCTCCGCTTCGGGAATTCTTCCGCAGTCATGCTAGCGGTGCTTACCCTGGCAGGCGCCATAATTTTTGCCCTCCGCCGTTCACGCTGAACCGCTTTCAAGGGTAAAACCCGTTAAAATCACCGGCTTTGGCAACCCTTTCCGCGTGGCTGTCCGCCAGCGCGCTTTTGTCACATGCTCACATTCCAACAAGTCATCCTCAAGCTGCAAGAATACTGGGACGCGCAAGGCTGCGCGCTGCTGCAGCCTTACGACATGGAAGTCGGCGCCGGCACGTCGCATACCGCGACTTTCCTGCGCGCGATCGGCCCCGAACCCTGGCGCGCCGCCTACGTGCAGCCGTCGCGCCGCCCGAAGGACGGACGCTACGGCGAAAATCCCAACCGCATGCAGCATTACTACCAATATCAAGTGGTGCTCAAACCCGCGCCGGAAAACATTCTCGATCTCTATCTCGGCTCGCTGGAAGCCCTGGGTTTGAACCTGAAACAGAACGATGTGCGCTTCGTCGAAGACGATTGGGAAAACCCCACGCTCGGCGCCTGGGGACTCGGCTGGGAAGTCTGGCTGAACGGCATGGAAGTCACGCAATTCACGTATTTCCAGCAGGTTGGCGGCCTTGACTGCAAGCCGACACTGGGTGAAATCACCTACGGCATCGAGCGCCTCGCCATGTATCTGCAGGGCGTCGAAAACGTGTTCGATCTGGTATGGACCGAGTGGGATGAAAACG
>JAQSWC010000256.1 GCA_029266815.1 Paucimonas sp. | reverse complement strand
TTGGTGTCCTGGAATTCATCCAGCAGAATGTGACGGTAACGCGAGTCGAGCCGCGCCATCAGATAGGCCGCCTGTTCCGGGTCGTTCATCAATCGGTAGGCATGCCATTCGAGATCGGTGAAATCGAGAACTCGGCGTTCCGCTTTCAGCGACTGATAGGTGTCAAGGTAGGGTCGCCCGACCGTAAAAAGATGGCGGTTGATTTCCAGCACCTTCGTCTCGTTGCCGCGGCATTCAAGATCATGCAGCTCTGCGGCGACTTCCTCGAACTCGGCCTGGAATGCTTCCACTGTTCCGAATGCCGCCGCTGCCGCATCGACAAGCGCCTTGGTCTTGTAATTGTTGCTGCGGCAGTTGCCCTTGTCGTCGCAAAACTCCTTCAGCAACGATGCAAATGCCTCGATGGAGCAGCCGGCGCTTATTGCGCTTTCGATCTTCACTGCCCTGCCCTGGTTGGGCTTTGCTCCCTTCCCCAATACTCGCGCAATATTGATCACGCGCAGGTGAAGGGCCATGTCTTCCCATAACGTCAATCGCGCGTCACGCCGCCCATCCTCACCACACAATGTCTCAAGCCATTCGATCGGCGATCCTTCGAGCCCGGCAGCCCACCACTCTGCGCGCTGGTCGACAAAGGCATCGATCAGGCCGTGAGTCTTGTGGTCGCCCAGCAGCTCGTACAATCTCTCCAGGGACTTTCTCGTTTCGTCGTTCGCTTCCCCGTTTCCTTTGTCGGCCAACTCTTGCACGAAGCGGCGAAAACATTCTGCACGGAGATCGCCGGTGGTTTCCGCAAGCGCATAGCCATGCGGGACGCCGGAACCCAGCGGGGCATGACGCAATAAACGGGAAAACCAACCGTGGAAGGTGTCGAAGGCAACCGGCTGTGCACTCGCCAGTACCCGCTCATACAACTGCCGTGCGGCAGGCACTGCCTTGCCCAACTCTAGCGGAGGCACACCACGCTCCAGCAGAAGTTCTTCTACCTTGCCTTTCGGTGCAAGCGCAAGTTCCTTCAGCAACGACATCAATCTCGCGTGCATTTCCTGCGCGGCCTTGCGGGTAAACGTGATCGCCAGCAGTTCAGGTGGTTCCGCGCCTTCCAGCAGCAACCTCAAAGCACGCGCCACCAGCAGCCAGGTCTTGCCGCTGCCGGCGCAGGCTTCCACCACGACCGATCTTCCGGGATCGCAGGCGATGCGAGTGAACCTTTCGGCATTTGCGGGTTGCCCCTCTGCTTCGTAGGAATGCAATGCCATCACCACATTCCCTTGCGGCATAGGCCGCGCACATTACACCAGGCACAGATCGTCTGCACGCCGTTGGCCGGCATTGCCGCGCCGCTGGACAACGCCGCCAGAGTTTCTACCGCCCGCTCGCTCAATGCCTGGGTCCGTTGCGGATAGGTCTGATCGTCGGCAGAAGCATGTCCGATCCTGCCGTTCTTCGGCTCCAGTGCGACATAGCAGGCATCGGCTACGGGTTGCTCCATCAGCAGACCGTAGAAAGCAAGCTGATGGTCTTCCAAATTCTTAAGGCGTTTCTTCAAGGAGTCGAGCGGCTTGGTCTTGTAGTCGAGCACTGCCAGTTCCCCTGCCGCGTTGCGGTCGATACGGTCAATACGGCCATGCAGCGTCACCTCGCCTCCGTCGAACGCCAGCCTGCTTTCGCGCTTGAGCTCGCCCGCTTCATAGCGCCAGCCGTCCTTTTCACGTTCTTCGCACCACGCAATATACGCCGGCATCGCCTTCTGCCAGCGCACGTAATAGCCAAGCGCTGCGGCGCTGCGGGACAGTTCGTTCTCGAAGCGCCGCTCGGACATTTCGCGCAGCTTCGCCAGGCGAGCGTCGGCGGGAAGCGGATTGTTTGCCAGCGCTTCATGATATTCATGAAGTATGTGATGCAGCCATTCGCCGTAGTCGCGCTTCTCGGGCAGATCGGACACATCGTCCAGCGCCCTCAGCCCCAGCATGTGGCCCGCAAAGAATTGATACGGACAGGCGCTCAGGCTGTTGTAGGCACTGGCGCTCAGCCGCGTGGGTAACAGGTGCGACGCGGACGGCCTTGGAGACTGGATACGCACCGTACGCAACCGATGCTGCTCGATGCAGGCCTTGTGCGCCGGCAAAGCCGGCACGCCCGATTTTTCCAATACCAGTTGCAGACGCTGCAGCCACGGACTGGCCGGATGGTGCTCGCCATTCTTCACCGACTGCCATGAGAGCACCACTTCCGCATTCGACTGAAGCAGCTCGCAGAAATCGCGGAGCTGCTGGCGCTGAAGGCTTTCACGCGTCGCCAGGCCGAGTTCGCGCCTCACGGTATTTGAGAAAAACAGGGTTTCGCCCGGCCTTGAGGGCAGGTTGTCGGCATCCGCCCCCACCACCAACACCGCATCGAAGCTGCGCAGCCGCGCGCCGTTCAGCGGCAGCATCACGACCCGTTTGTCGCTCTGCGGTGCGATGAACGGTGCGGACTCCACCTGCAGCGCTGCATAGGCGCGCCATTCCGCGAACGACATGCGCTCCTGCATGCCGGCGCAGGCGCTCTTCATGGATTCGAGCAAGGCCAGCAACTGCGTGCCGGCGGGATCGGATTGCAGCGCCTCGATAGCGTCCAATGCAGCGAGCGCATCGAGAGTCTGGGAAATCCACGCACAGAGTTCGCGCCGCCCGGCCGTGAAACCTTGCGAGGCTTCACGCAGCCTCGCGATCCATTCGCGCTCGGCGCCGTCCGTTGCGGAGAGGATCGCCTCCCAGCCGCCGGTCACATTTGCTCGGCGCAGAATCATCTCGATATTCATCACGTGCGAAGCGCGCTCTGGCAACGATGGCGCCAGATAAGGCGACTTCAGGAAATCCAGCAGTGACGCGGTATCGGCACGGGTCGTCACCACGTCGAACCATGCCGACAGCAGGCTGGCAGCACGTGTCGTGGACAGCTTCCAGCCGGTCTCATCAGTCACGCCGATTCTCGCGCGTTCCAGCAGCGCGCGCAGGCGGCGCGCGACCACCCGGTCCTGCGCGACGATAGCGATGCGCGATCTGCCCTCGACCAACCAGTCGATCACCGTTTGCGCACCGAGCTGCGCCTCCTGTTCGAGACTGTGTGCCTGGCACAGGAAAATTCCCTGCGTCGATTCCACAAGATTCGATATCGGCTCCGGGTCGTTGGCAATTTCGGGCCATGCCGCCGCAAAAGCGGGCCTCAGCATACGCGCGCGCCAGTCGAGAAGTATCGGCACCACCGTCTGCCGGTTGCCGTAAGCGGAAAGGAAAGCTTGTTCCAGCGGCGAAGGCTCTACCGGCGAAATCCACACCAGCGGCTCGTTAGCTGTCTCGGCCAGCCGCATCATCTGGGTGTAGCGAGCCGCACAGCGGTCGTTTGCATCGAGTTGGCCTTTCCAGATCGCCCATACCAGTTGCGCCTCTTCCGAGAGCACTGCTTTTGCCCTGGCGGGCAGGTGCGACAGTGCGTCCTGCCAGCGTTTCTTGACCTCATCCGGCGAAAGCCTGAGCAACGGCAGCATTGCCTGCGTCAATTCGTCAGAAAGGCAGATAAGGGTCTGCGCGAGCGGAAGAAGATCGGTATTGCGGCGCGCCGAAAACAACTGCTTCAGCCAGCCATGGTTGCGCAACTCTGCGTAGAGCGCTGCCACGCGCGCTGCTTCCGGCCGTGCTTCCACCGGCGGACAGAGGCTGAGCCAAGCATCCATTGTTGATATGCGTGGCGGAATAAACGAATGATTGATATTTTCTGCGATCGCGGCACGCAACATTTGCGCATGCAGCACGGTGGGAACGAGGATACGCAGGGAAGAAAAATCCGCCTTATTCGTTAACGCCGCCGCATTCAGATGCTCGTTTCTGAGAATAAGGCGCGCCGCTTCGTTCCAGAAGGCAGTGCAGGGCGGTATCAAGGTAGGCGAACGCAGCATGGGAATAAAGGCAAATACCGCGAGGAGAAGTGTTTCCGCGAGAGAAGCTTGATCGTCATCGCATTTTA
>JAQSWC010000255.1 GCA_029266815.1 Paucimonas sp. | reverse complement strand
ACATCGTGTTGGGCGGTAATGTAGAGAAGCAGATCCAGATTATCGAGGCCGACGCCAAGCTTTCCGACACCGAGAAGCAGATAAGGTCGCAAAAGCTGCGCGACGAGTGGCAATCGTTGCATGACCAGGTGGTAGCGGCCGGCGGCTTGCACATTATCGGTACCGAGCGCCATGAATCGCGCCGCATTGACAACCAGTTGCGCGGCCGTGCAGGCCGCCAGGGCGATCCGGGCTCTTCACGTTTTTATTTGTCGCTCGACGATCCTTTGCTGCGCATTTTTGCCGGCGACCGTATCCGCGCGATTATGGACCGGTTGAAGATGCCGGAAGGCGAGCCGATCGAAGCTGGCATGGTCACGCGGTCGCTGGAATCGGCGCAACGTAAGGTCGAGGCGCGCAACTTCGACATGCGCAAGCAGTTGCTCGAGTACGACGACGTCGCCAACGATCAGCGCAAGGTGATTTACCAGCAGCGTAACGAGCTGCTGGAATCCACCAATATTTCCGAGTTGATTGTCTCGTTGCGCCATGGCGTGTTCACTGACATGTTCCGTGCTTATGTGCCGGCCGAGTCAATGGAAGAGCAGTGGGACATCAAGGGGCTTGAAGCTGCTTTGGCAGCCGACTGGCAGCTCAACGTGCCGCTGTCCGCCATGCTGGAGGCCGAGCCCAGCCTCACCGATGAGGAGGTGCTGGAGCGCGTCCTAAAAGCAGCGGACGAATCCTATGAAGGCAAGTCCGCAGCCATTGGCAAGGAATCTTTCGCCAGTTTCGAACGCAGCATCATGCTGCAAAGTCTTGATTCTCATTGGCGCGAGCATCTGGCGGCGCTGGATCATTTACGCCAGGGCATTCACCTGCGCGGCTATGCGCAGAAGAACCCCAAGCAGGAATACAAGCGCGAGGCTTTCCAACTGTTCGGCCAGATGCTGGACCAGATCAAAAATGAAGTGACGCGCATCTCGATGACGGTTCGCATCCAGACTCGCGAAGAGGTGGAGGCAGCCGAGCGCCAACTGGCGCGTTCCCAGGTAGAGAACATGCACTTCCAGCATGCAAACTTCGATCCCAATGCGGCGCCCGAAGACCTGCTGGCACCTACTGCGGACGGCGAGAGCGAGCGCAACCGACCCTTTGCCAACCTGGTGCCCAAGGTGGGTCGTAACGATCCCTGCCCTTGCGGCAGCGGGAAGAAGTACAAGCAGTGTCACGGTCAACTGGCCTGATGCCTGCGGCTGTTTGAAAAAGGGCGGGAGTTTGTCCCGCCCTTTTTTCATGTCTATTGCTTGCAGTGTGCTGCGATTAAAATACGCATAGTTTTCTACGGATATCTCTAACATGGCTGTCAACCTACCTCTCCCCGTCGCCTCTGAACTGTTCCCTGTCGCCGGCATAGAACTCGGTTTCGCCGAAGCCGGCATACGCAAGCAGAACCGCAAGGATCTCCTGGTGATGAAGCTGGCTCCTACCGCTACCGTGGCAGGCGTCTTCACGACCAATCGTTTTTGTGCAGCGCCGGTGCAGGTGTGCAAAGCGCATCTGGAGGGTTTGAATATTTCCGATGCGCCGATACGTGCGCTGGTGGTGAATACCGGGAATGCCAACGCCGGCACCGGCGATGCGGGCCTTGCCGCAGCGAACGCTACTTGCGTCGCGCTGGCGGAACTGCTTGATTGCGAACCTTCGCAGATATTGCCGTTTTCCACTGGCGTTATCCTCGAACCCTTGCCGGTGGATCGCCTGAAGGCTGGCCTTCCTGCAGCCATTGACAACCTGCGCGCCGACAACTGGTATCACGCGGCTGAGGCGATCATGACGACCGATACCCAGCCCAAGGCGGCATCGCGCAGGGTTGAAATCGAGGGCAAGACGATCTCGCTGACAGGCATCAGCAAGGGAGCGGGTATGATCAAACCGAACATGGCAACCATGCTGGGTTTCGTGGCGACCGATGCGCGCGTATCGCAGCACGTGATAGAACACCTGGTCAAGGAAGCGGCGGATCGATCCTTCAACTGCATTACGATTGACGGCGATACGTCCACCAACGACTCCTTCATGCTGGTCGCCACAGGCGCCTCCGATCTGGAAGTGAATGAAATAGGCTCCCCCGCATATTTGGCGCTGGCGCAAGCGATTGTCGAACTATCGCAGCAGCTGGCGCAGATGATCGTGCGCGACGGCGAAGGCGCCACCAAGTTCATCACCATTGCCGTTGAAGAGGGAAATAGCGTGGAGGAATGTCGGCAGGTTGCCTACGCAATCGGCCATTCACCCTTGGTGAAGACAGCATTCTTTGCCTCGGATCCGAATCTCGGCCGCATCCTTGCGGCGGTCGGTTATGCCGGCGTTAGCGATCTAGATGTCTCGAAGCTGAATCTCTATCTGGATGATGTATGGGTAGCGAAGAATGGCGGACGCAATCCCGAGTATCGCGAAGAAGACGGGCAGCGTGTGATGAAGCAAAGTGAAATCACGATACGCGTGAAGCTTGGCCGCGGCGAGGCCTGCGCGACGATCTGGACCTGTGACTTGTCACATGAGTATGTCAGCATCAATGCCGACTATCGTTCCTGAGATGAACCCGATTAGTGATTTAATCGCGCGTGCCGAGGCGGTGCTGGCGCGGGTGGAAGCGCTCCTCCCGAATCCAACGCCGGTGACGGATTGGAACGCAAAAGCATTCCGTTGGCGCAAGCGGGGTACTGATGCACGCGGCTACCTGCATCCCGTGGCTCATCTGCCGAAAATTTCGCTTAGCGATCTGCACAACATTGAACCTCAGAAAGAAGCTATTGAGCAGAACACCGAGCAGTTCGTCAACCGCAGGCCAGCAAACAATGTCTTGCTGACGGGTGCGCGAGGCACCGGTAAATCCAGTCTCATCAAAGGCTGCCTCAATCGCTTCTCTGAACGCGGACTGCGCCTGATTGAAGTCGACAAGGACGATCTTGCAGACCTGCCGGACATTATCGAGCTGTTGGCTGAAAGACCGGAGCGCTTTATCGTTTTTTGCGACGACTTGTCGTTTGAAGAGGGCGAGCGCGGCTACAAAGCATTGAAAGTGGCGCTGGACGGCGGCGTCACCGAGCA
Source organism: Paucimonas sp. (assembly GCA_029266815.1). Lineage (GTDB taxonomy): Bacteria > Pseudomonadota > Gammaproteobacteria > Burkholderiales > Burkholderiaceae_D > JAQSWC01. Next base: position 2,864 of record JAQSWC010000255.1, on the reverse strand, counting down.
GTCCGACCATATACTCATCTACGCGACATCCAACCGGCGGCATCTCATGCCGGAGCGTCTGTCGGACAACTCAACCTATGTTCATACCGACGACGGCGATCTGCACCCGGGCGAGACCGTGGAGGAAAAGATTTCCCTGTCCGAGCGTTTCGGCCTGTGGCTGTCCTTCTATCCGTTCAAGCAGGACGACTATCTCGATATTGTCGCGCACTGGCTGGGGCACTTTGGTTGCAACAATGCCGCCATCGAGGCGGCCAGGCCCGATGCACTTCGCTGGGCGCTGCAGCGCGGCTCACGCTCGGGGCGCGTGGCTTGGCAGTTCGCCAAAGACTATGCCGGACGTGCCGGCTAGCATGGCCATGACCGAGCATCCGACAAAACCGATCGACGTGGCCGTTGGCATCCTCATGCGCCGCAATGGCGACGTGCTGCTGGGGCAGAGGCCTGCAGGCAAGCCGTACGAAGGCTATTGGGAGTTCCCAGGCGGTAAGGTGGAGTCGGGCGAAGAGATTGTGGACGCGCTAAAGCGAGAATTCATTGAAGAACTGGGCGTTCGTATCCTCAGCGCCGATCCATGGTGCGGAGTAGAGCATGTCTACCCGCATGCGCATGTCAGGCTGCATTTCTATATCAGCCGCGAGTGGGAAGGTGAGCCGACGGGGCTCGAGGGACAGGCATTGGCTTGGCAAGGCACCTTGGGCGTAGAGCCTTTGCTGCCTGCGACCATTCCGCTCATCGAATGGCTAGACAGGCTACGTTATCCTGCCTAAGCCAGACGTCTAGTCTATTGCGACGGCGAGGATTCATCCTCGTTAGGATTGTCAGGCGCTGAACCGGGGATGATGTACTTTTCCTGTGCCCATGCGCCGAGATCAATCTGCTTGCAACGTTCCGAGCAGAAGGGGGCAATCCACCATGGTAGCCATAAGCTTTAGAGATTGCAGAGCGAAAGTTCGAAGGGTACGTCATTCTCGAAGGGCTTCGGCTTCATGTCGCCATCCTGAGAAGTGAAACGTACCCACAGCATGTACTTGTTGGCCGATATTTCGGGTATGGCGCCGCTGCTTTCCTCTATGGTCAGGCGCAGCATCTGGTACACCCGCCCTTGCAACATCTGCTGGTAGCTTCCCGCCTGAGCGATCATCTTCGCCGGTCGCCCCGATTCGCGCAACAGGCGAAGTACCATGCCGATCGCATCGAATAATGGAAGCAAAGGCGAAAACCAGTTGGCGATCTCTTCAATGCGGTGCTCTGCCGACTTGTGTTGCCAGGCGTAATATGAGGGTAGATCGAACTCGCAGGCGCCACCCGGAATGATGGTGCGGCCTCGTATGCTCATCAGCCATTCATTGTCGCGCAAGTGCTGGCCGGTTTTGCCTTGAGAGCCCATCAGCGCCGTGCTGATGCGGTCGATGTCGGCGAGCACGGCGTCGAGCATGTCTGTTTGAACGTTGGGATGGCTCTTGAATCCGAGCAGCGTCTGCTTTTGACGCTCCAGTTCCTGCAACAGATCCGATTTGAGATCGGCGCGTCCGCATACCTCCAGCATTTCGAACATGGTCGACAGGGCCACATGATGCTGGTAAGGATGCTGCTGGCGCAGAAAATAGAGGAATTTGTCGTACAGATCCTCCAGCCGCAACAGCGTGCGAATACGCTCGTTGAAAGGGTATTCGTAGACGATCAAAGTGAAATCCTCGGTGGCTGGAGCAATAGTTACGTGATTCTGAACCAAGCTGCAAAAAATTACAAATGCAGCCCGGTTTTTTGGCGTTAAAGCAGATTATTGCCGGCCAGGGTGCAGTAAGACTGATGAAGGCGGTCGACCTGATTTTCCAGGTCCGTGGTCGAGCCGTCGTTCAGAATGACATCATCGGCCGCAGCAAGGCGCGTTGCGCGACTGGCTTGGGCAGCCATAATGGCGCGAACCTGGTCTGCGCTGAGGCCGCTTCGTTTCATGACTCTTTCTACTTGAACCTGTTCCGGGCAATCGACCACCAGGACCCGCTGCACCTCCGCTTTCCAGTGGCCGGATTCGATCAGTAGCGGGACGACAATGAGCACATAGCTACCCGAGGCGGTTAGGATATCCGCCGTTGCTGCATGGCGAATCATGGCATGCAGGATGGACTCGAGTATTTTTTTGGACTGAGGATGTTTGAATATCCGCTCGCGCATCTTCGGGCGATCCAGTGCGCCCGATTCATTGATGAATTCATCGCCGAAGTGCTGCCTGATGGGTTCTATGGCGCTGCCGCCAACAGCGGTCAGGCGATGCGCGATCAGATCCGTATCAATGACTGCCGCGCCGCGCATGGCAAAAAGATCCGAGACCATTGTTTTTCCCGAACCAATGCCACCGGTCAATCCGACCGTAAATCGTTGCTTGAGCTTTAGAGAAACCACAGGCTGATTGGCCATGCAGTTTAAATTGCGTGACCCAAATAGGCTGCAGTCAGGCTCGGTCCGTACAACAATGCAATCAGACCGGCAGCAGCGAGGTAGGGACCGAACGGGATTGGAACGCTGCGCCCATGTTTTGCAAAGACGATCAACAGTATTCCAACCACTGCACCCACGGCCGACGAAAGTAGAATGATGACAGGGAGCATTTTCCAGCCAAGCCAAGCGCCTAATGCCGCCAGCAGCTTGAAATCGCCGAATCCCATGCCTTCCTTGCCGGTCGCCAGCTTGAAGAGCCAGTACACGGCCCATAGACACAGATAACCGGCTGCAGCGCCGATTACGGCATCCTGAAGTGGAACGAAAAGACCGTTCAGGTTGAGCAGCAATCCCAACCAAAGCAGAGGAAAGGTAAGGTCGTCGGGCAGCAGCTGCGTATCGAAATCAATGAAGGTCATTGC
>JAQSWC010000254.1 GCA_029266815.1 Paucimonas sp. | reverse complement strand
CTGATCGGCCGACACCGGCCCGGACATCGACCATGTCATTTCCTCGTTCGTGATCTCCGCCGCCAGGGTATTGTGGTCGCTCTCGAATTCCACCACCTTTACCTTGTCGCCCGCAGATACGCGCCAGTTGAAGGCGCCGGCCGCGTAAGTCACTTCCGCTTCGTATTCATAGAGCTTGGTGAAATTGATATTGCCGAGCGACGCCGTGCTACCGCTCCAGCGCGGCCAGTTGTCCTGCACATCGGCCCGGAACCAGCCTTCGGACGTTTCCACCAGCCAGAAGAAACCGGCCCGAGCGTTGTACATCAGGTATTCCGTCCAGCCTTCGCCTTCATCATCGCGCCTGCTCATCACGCCGATCAGGTCGTACTGCTTGCCGCTGACGGTCGCCTTGGCGCCCAGCTCGAGCGTGGTATGTATCTGCTCCATGGCGCGGCCGGCGGCAATCACCTCAGCAACCGAACCGGTCGTATCGAGCTGCGCGCGGCAGCTCGGGCAAACGATGTGTGTAGTGGCTCCTGGAATAAAGCTGACGCTGCTGCCGCACGAAGGGCAATCGAGCGGACTGGCCTTGCCGCGGTAGCGGCCGGCGCTTTCCTTGATCTGTTCGTCGTCGCGCAGCAACTGGCATTTCAGATTCTCGAGCGTGACGGCCTGGCCGGAATAGACGATCGGCCGCTCGCTTTCGGAATAGTCGAGCGTGAGAAAGCTGGTACCGCTGCGCATATCGGCCAGGCGTGCCTGCCAGCCTTCGCCGACCCTGAAAGGCAGTTCACCCTGTCCGCCTATGCATTGCGCGGTGCGCACATCCGCTACGGTGTAACGCTTGCCGTCAATGGCGAACTCGCGCGACGGCGCGAGCAGGACGGCGGAAGGAAGTTCGCCTTCGACCTGCTTTTCGATGGTGAGCATGTATTGCCCGGACGCGTCACCCAGCCATGCATTGCGGCCGTCGTCGAACATTACGTACCATTCGTTCCACATGCCGGCCGGGTATTTGAGCTGGATGCGGCCGATGACAGTAAAGCCCTGGCTGCCGTAGACGCCGGAGGTTCCGATCTGGATCGGTGAGTAGTCTTCGAGCACCGCCGACATCTTGCCGATATCCCGAACCGATTCGGCATCCTTCAGGATCGTGGCTTTGCAGTACTCGCAAACCGCCATCACCGATGCATGCGATCGGAACTGGACTTGCGCGCCGCAACTAGGGCAGGAAACGGTTTGCATTATTAAATCTTTTTGCCTTCCAGCCTAATATTTCCACTCGATTCAGGTTCGTCGAACGTCAACTGAAGCGGATGATCTTTTCTCGAAGATCCGCGTTCTCGACATTTCGGCTCAATGTCTATTGGAAAAAATAGTTGAATAAAATTGGCTAGAGCGGAAAATACAATCAATACTATTGTTACCCTAAATGCTTTGCCATACTTCGTGACTAGTTTTCTAAAACTTACTTCACGCCGCAAGAAACTCTGTCGAATGCATAGAAAAACTGCAGCCGCAAATACCACGGCCGCCGCCGACCACAAGATAACTGCATAGACCAAGGAAAACGCATTCGTACGTTTTCCTGCGCACCAATCAGGTGGCGTATAAAGAAATATGCCGTAGGGGTTAGCTTGATGCGCCAAATATCCAGCGGCAAACGCTACCGCCGTTACCAGTAGCGATGCGATTAGCACGTGCTGAGACCCCTCCCTCTTCATGCGACCCAATGCACTTTACAAGCCATATTTGTCGTTACCCTCTAGAACTTGGTAATTGAGCGTAATGCCCTCCAGCAGGGGTAGGAGCGCTTAGAATGAAGCTGCACTACCCTATCAATTTTTTCAACAATTCCGCCTTCGCCGTGTCATAGTCAGCTGCGGAAATCAGCCCCTTGTCCAGCAAGCCCTTCAGTTTTTCCAGCCGCGCCTCCACCGGCTCTTCAGCGGGCTGCGCCGCTTGCTGCGGCTGCATCGCTTCCGTCATGCCCTGCGCCATCGTCTGGCCGAACACCACACCTGCACCAAGGCCGGCGCCCAGGCCTGCCAAACCGCCTTCATTCTGTGCGGCCAGTGGAATCGAGCTTGCTACCTGGAAGCGGGTGAAGCCGGCCATCTTGTCGGCACCCATGCCACCCTTCATGCCGGCGGAGATACGCTCGTCGAGCGCCTTCTGCAGGTCCTCCGGCAGGCTGACGCTGGCGATATTGAATTCGTCGAGTCCGATGCCGTAGCGTCCGAAATCGTTGGCAAGGCCGCCCTTCACCTGCTGCGCCATCAGCGCCTGGTTGGCCGCCATGTCGAGGAAAGGCAATTGCGACGCGCCGAGCGAGCTGGCCATCGACGCGAGCATGATGCCGCGTAGTTGCTCCTCCACCTCGTCGCGCGTATAGGTGTCGCGTGTGCCGGCAATCTCGGTGAAGAACTTGCGGGGATCGGTGACACGATACGAATACATGCCGAAGGCGCGGATGCGGATCATGTCGAAATCCTTGTCGCGGATCGTGATCGGCTGCGGTGTACCCCATTTGCGGCCGGTCTGGATGCGCGTGCTGAAGAAATACACGTCCGACTTGAAGGGGGAAGCAAAGAGCTTGTCCCAGTTCTTCAGGTTGGTCAGCACCGGCAAGGTCTGCGTGGTGAGCTTGTGCAGGCCGGGGCCGAAGACATCGGCTATCTGGCCTTCATTCACGAACATCGCCATCTGCGATTCGCGCACGGTGAGCATGGCGCCGTTCTGGATCTCGAAATCCTGCATCGGGTAGCGCCACGAGAGCACGCCTTCGGTGTCCTCGTTCCACTGAATGACATCGATAAACTGCTTCTTGATAAATGATCCGAGACCCATGATGGACTCCTTAGGAAATTCGATGACTGAGTTTAAGAAATGCACGCCGCATTGATAATGCCGAGCGAGAGCGAAAGAGCGCCAAGCAAGCCGCCAAAAGCGGTATTGCCGGATTCGATATGGCTCTTGGAGATGCGCAGCAAGCGGGTTGCGACCACATACACCAGGATCTGCACGAGGAGGCCGCCGGCCGCCCATGCAAGAAACAGGTAATACGTGTTGTTGTGAAAGATGCTGGAAGCGATTGTCAATGAAAAACCGGTCAACGCGCCGCCGAAGGATAATGCCGCAGCGTTGTTACCCTGGCGAATGAGTAGAATCTCGTCGATCGGCGTGACATACGTATAGATAATGAAGAACGCCAGGATCAGCATGATGGCCGACGCAAGATGGAGGACGTAGTTGGCGAACGGGATCATATACTCAGGCATTTATCCTCCGGCAATGAGCGCAGTGGTCGGGTAGTGCGGCAAATATACTCAATTTTCCATGTCGAAGCGAATTTTAATCCTCTCGGTATTCGTGGTCGCCTCCTGCGGCCTGGCCTATGAACTGATTGCCGGCGCGCTCTCCAGCTACCTGCTCGGCGATTCTATCCTGCAGTTCTCCACCATCATCGGCTGCTACCTTTTCGCCATGGGTGTGGGGGCTCATGTATCGAAATATGTGAAGGACGAGGACGTGCTCGCGCGCTTCGTGGATATCGAACTCGCGGTCGGACTGATCGGTGGCGTGTCGGCGGCGCTGCTCTTCCTCAGCTATTCATGGACGGCGGTGCCGTTCCGCACGCTGCTGTATGTGCTGGTGTTCGGCATCGGCATGATGGTCGGCATGGAAATTCCGCTCGTGATGCGTGCGCTGAACGAACGGCGCACCGAGTTCAACGAACTGGTGAGCAAGGTGCTCACTTTCGACTATCTGGGCGCTCTCGCGGTATCGGTGCTGTTCCCGTTAGTGCTGGCGCCCAAGCTCGGACTGATGCGCACCGGCTTCCTCTTCGGCATGCTCAATGTTGCGGTCGCGCTGTGGACCATTCACGTCTTCCGTGCCGAACTGAAGAACGCCGCAGGCCGTTTGCTGCGCGCCTCGGTGGTGATGTTCGCCCTGATGATGGGATTCGGCCTTTCCGACAAGCTGGTGCAGTGGGGCGAACACGGGCTCTTCGGCGACGAGATTGTCTTTTCTACCAATACGCCCTACCA
>JAQSWC010000253.1 GCA_029266815.1 Paucimonas sp. | reverse complement strand
GGCAACGGCAATGATCGCTGACTGGCCGGTATTGAGCACCGACAGTGATGTCTGCGACCTCACCGCCGCGCTTTCATAACGCTGCAGCCCCTCGTCATAGCGTCGGGCTTCATAATCTTCGTTGCCGAAATACTTCACCGTCTCATAATTCAGCAGCGAGTCGATGGCACGGGTATTCGCGCGCGAATCGAGATCGTTCATCGTGCGCCTGAAATGCGTGCGCCATTCGGTCACCACGATAGTGAAACCGATGTAAAGCACCAGCGCCGACAAGGCAATGACGGAAAACCATATTTCGTAGTGAATCATCATGTAGCCGGTGACCAGCGCAATCTCTAGCAGCGTCGGAAAAATGCTGAAGAGCGTGTAGGAGACCAGCGAGCCGATGCCTCTCGTGCCGCGCTCTATGTCGCGGCTCATGCCGCCGGTCTGGCGGTTCAGATGAAAACGAAGAGAAAGGGAGTGAAGATGCCGGAATACCTGCAGTGCAATCGTGCGGACAGCTCGTTGCGTCACCTTGGCAAAGACGAACTCGCGCAACTCGGTAAACAAGGTGGTAGACAAGCGCAGCAGGCCATAGGCAACGAGGATGCCGACCGGAAGCGTGAGCATAGCGTGCGGATTTATTGGATCGATCGTCATGCGATCGACTAGGTTCTTGAGCACAAGCGGCACGCCCACATTGGCTAGCTTCGCGCCGATCAAAAACATCAGTGCAAGCATCACCCTGCCCTTGTATGCCCATAGATAGGGTATGAGGGTTTTTATGGTGGCCCAGTCGTTGCGCTCTGCAGGAGGTGGCGGAGATTCCGGAGAAGATGAATGGCGTCGCATGTAAATTGGGTCGGGCTGTGCTATAACTTGCCGGGCAACTGCGTCAACCGCCCTCAAATAGATGATTGTAGCGATTTAACCGTTTTCAAGAGTTCACCTTATGTCCACCCATTCCCCAGCCAATTCAAGTCTGACACTTCCTTCCGGCATGCCTCAATTACGGGTCGTGCCGATGCCCAAAGATGCCAACATGTACGGCGACGTGTTTGGCGGATGGATCATGGCGCAGGTAGATCTGGCAGGCTCGCTGCCGGCAGCGCATTGCGCCAACGGGAGGGTGGCGACGGTGGCGGTAAATTCCTTCGTATTCAAGCAGCCGGTATTTGTGGGAGATTTGCTCTCCTTTTATGCCACCATCATCGAGGTAGGCAATACCTCGGTCAAAGTCAACGTGGAAGTATATGCAGAGCGCAACCACACGCCGGAAGTGGTAAAAGTCACCGAGGCGACGCTGACTTATGTCGCCACGGGAGAAGACCGCAGGCCGAGGCCCGTGCCAACAGTCTGAGAGGCCGGCCTTTCAGGCGGGCGCCTTCTGCTCGCGCAGTTCGCGCCGCAGGATCTTGCCAACATTTGTTTTCGGCAATTCCGTGCGGAATTCAATGTGACGCGGACGCTTGTAGCCGGTGAGCTGCGTTCGGCAGAAGTCCATCAATTCTTGCTCGGTTAGTGCGGGATCCTTTCGCACGACGAAGATCTTCACCACCTCTCCGGAACAATCGTCCGGCACGCCTATGCATGCGCACTCCAGTACGCCGGGGTGCAACATCACCACACCCTCCACCTCATTCGGGTAGACATTGAATCCGGACACCAGGATCATGTCTTTCTTGCGATCGACAATGCGCACATAGCCGCGTTCATCCATGATTCCGATGTCGCCCGATTTGAAGAAGCCGTCTTCAGTCATGACCTTGGCGGTTTCATCGGGACGATTCCAGTAACCGGCCATGACCTGCGGACCGCGAATAGCGATTTCGCCCGGCTGCCCCACCGGCAAAGGCTTGCCGTCGTCGTCCAGGATGGCGATCTCGGTCGAGGGGAAAGGCAGGCCGATGGTGCCGGTGTATTCGGTATTGAGCGCAGGATTGCAGCTTACTGCCGGAGACGTTTCGGACAGCCCGTAGCCCTCGATGATGGGACACCCAGTGACCTTGAACCACTTGTCCGCTACCGCCTTCTGAACCGCCATGCCGCCACCGTTGCTGACGCGCAGGCCGGAGAAATCGAGCTTGGCGAAATCCGGATGATTGACCAATGCGTTATAGAGCGTGTTCACCGCAGGCAGCATGTTGAACCGGTTTTGCGACAGTTCCTTGATGAACCCGGGAATATCGCGTGGATTCGGAATCAGGAGATTCGAGGCCCCGGCACGCATGCCCAGCAGACAGCAGGTGGTGAGTGCAAAGATGTGATACAGCGGCAAGGCGCATACCATAGCCAGTTGCTCCAGCTTCGGCTCCTTGTCCAGCGCAGGCTGCAGCCATGCTTCGGATTGCAGAACGTTTGCGATCACATTGCGATGCAGGAGCGTCGCGCCCTTCGATACACCGGTGGTACCTCCCGTGTACTGCAGAAAGGCGATATTGTCGGGCCCACATGATACGGGGGTGAACGCCAACTCGCCGCCTGTCCTTAACGCGCGGCTGAACCGTGTCGACCCTGGCAGCGAAAAAGCGGGGACCAGCTTTTTCACCCTGCGTACGACCAAGTCGACAATCGCGCCTTTCAAGCCGCCGAGCAATTCACCCATGCTGGCCACGACCACGTGCTTGACTTGCGTGCGCTTAGCCACCTGCTGGAAAGTGGCCGCAAAGTTCTCGAGGATAATGATCGCCTCGGCGCCGGAATCGACGAGTTGATGTTCCAGCTCGCGAGGCGTATAGAGCGGGTTGACGTTAACGACAATGTATCCGGCACGCAGCACCGCTGCCAGCGCAATCGGGTACTGAAGCACGTTCGGCATCATGATGGCCACGCGTGCGCCGGGCTTCAGGCCGGTCGATTGCAGCCATGCCGCAAGCTTCAGAGATAGTCCATCAACATCTGCGTAAGTGAGCTTCTTGCCCATGCAGATATAGGCATCGCGCTGCGCGTATCGCTGAAAGGCTTCCTCGAGCAAATGGACGAGCGAGCGATATTGTGTCCAATCGATGTCCGCAGGTACGTCTTTCGGATAAGACGCCAACCAGAATTTTTCCATCTCTGCCTCGTCCCCTATTTGTCATGTATATGAGCAGGATGCTAACGATGCAAAGGTATTCACGCAAGTAGCTTTGAAGCGCCCGCCGTCAATTCATGGCGCAGTTGCGGCATTTCCTCCATTACCGTCAGCCTGGGCAGTGAGCTGGGGCGCGGATTGCGCGAGCTCGGTCAAGGCGCGATGCCTGGCCTCTTCTTCCATCTCGGCCAGGATCTTGGCAGCCTTGAAGAATCGGGGGAAAGTCTTCTCGCGTGCAAGCAGTGCCCGGAAACCGGGAACGAAATCATGATAAGTGGCAATGGCTGCCAGGTGCGCGTTCGACAAGGGCTGCTCGAACCAGCGGTCGAACCCGGGATAGTCTCCCCATGCGGCCCGCAATGTGCGATATTCAAGCTTCATCTCGGCGAAGATTGCCTGCTTCTTTGCACGCTTGTCTTCATCGCTTGCTGCACCGTTGTAATTTTCCTCGAGATCGCGGCGCGTTTTCATCAGCAGGCGAAGAAAATCGCGTTCACGGGAATCGTGCCCAGCATTCAGCTTTCGCATGTCATCATCGCCATGCATCGCCAGCCAGCGCTCCACGCCGGCCTCCTCCACGGCGGTGGCAAAGGACTCGTTGAATTGCGAGTCGCCCGGCGCATACACGACCTGATGCGCAAGCTCATGGAAAATCAGGCGGGCAAGCTCTGCCTCCGGATAACCGATGAAAGTAGACAGGACGGGGTCGTTGAACCACCCGAGGGTTGAGTAGGCAGGAACGCCAGCGACCTGCACGTCCCATCCGTCTTTCCGCAACTCATCTGCAAAAGCCTGCGCCGACTTCTTGTCGTAATAGCCGCGGTAGTTGACGCAGCCGGCGATGGGGAAACACCATTGCTTGGCTTTCAGCGAAAGTTCCGGTGCAGCGACCACGTTCCACAATACATAGGGGCGCTTCAGATCGGTATAAGTATGGAACGTGCCATTGTCCGGCAGGCCCAATTCAGTGACGGCGAATGCCCGCATC
>JAQSWC010000252.1 GCA_029266815.1 Paucimonas sp. | reverse complement strand
CACCTAACAGAGCTGTTATGATGGGCCGATCATAGGGGCGGACCTCGCAACTCAAAGCCCTTCTAAGGCTTCAATGCCATCGCCCTCCCATGCACGCTTATCCGACTTCATACTCGCCAACCTAGAACCCATCCTCCAGGAATGGGAGGATTTCGCCAGGACGATCGAGCCGCCCGCGCTCACCATGAATGACACGGCACTGCGCAATCATGCCATCCATAAGCTGCGTACGATTGCCGAGGACTTGCGCAATTTTCAAAGCGAATTCGAACAATCCGAGAAATCCAAAGGCCGCGCCGCTCGCGGCGACGCCGACACTGCTGCAGAGACCCATGCCGCAGCTCGTTTGCTGTCGGGTTACACCATAGAACAATTGGATGATCTTCGCAACCCACTGGGAACCATCATCAGCGGAGCGAGCTTCATCGTGCAAGCCACCGACGTAGCAAGCAAATACATCCTGGCGGTCACCCGCATGTTCAGCAGCGGTCATCGCATGGACAAACTGATTGGTAACCTTATCGATTTCACCCGAACTCACCTGGGCTCAGGGTTGACGATCAAACCGAGGCTGGCAGACATCGGAACCGTTTGCCTGAATGTGGTGGAAGAGTTGCGCACTTATCATCCCGAGCGCGACATAGTTTTCGAGGTACAGGGAAACCTGGAAGGCATCTGCGACGACGACCGCATTGCGCAGGTATTTTCAAACGTGATCGCCAATGCATTGAAATACGGCGAGAAAAATAAACCGGTGACGGTTCGCCTGCCCGCTGCCACCGACAATATCGTAGCAACGATTAACGATAAGGTCGCGCCTATCGATTCGAAAAAAATGTCCACCATCTTTGGGCCGCTGGTGCGACTGGCAGAACAGGACACCATCGACCACACGCGCGAGACAAGCCCTGGGATAGGTCTATTCATTGCCAACGAGATCGTGCAGGCACATAGCGGTACGATCACCGTCGAATCGACGCAGGCAATGGGCACGACCTTCACCATCAACTTGCCACGCCTGCCTTCAATTGAAAATTGAAATCCAGTCCATTTAGTTAGTAGCCGGGGTCTTAGCTGAAAAGTCGGGAGAGTGTCAGTGTGCAACGTCTCGTGCGTTCAGAATTGCGCTTCAGATGCGGTACTGCCACCACAACTAACGCCGGCACATCATATGGTTTCTCTCCGCATTGATTGACGGAGAGCTTGCACCCGTCGAGTTAACTGACTCGAACAATATGTCATTCAAGATTTCTCGATCTTTGCCTCAAGCTAAGCTTTGTAGCAGCGGACAAGGATGCTGTATACGGCACCTCGGTAATTCCAGCCAGAAGCTGAGCATGCCGACACACTTCTGCCGCGTGCAGCGGTCCCCCATGTCCCATGTAGAACGCTTCCGCGCCTGCGGCCACCATTCTATGTAGTGCATCGGACACCGCCAATGGATCATCCTCGAATGGCGGACGCTTGGCGACGTTCGTCCGCGCAAGTCCGCCAAGTAGAATGCCAGATGAAATTAGATCACCTACCAGGGCTTCGCGAGATTCAAGCAGCACCGATAATGACCCCGCCGTATGGCCTGGCGTATGCCGGATTTCACCTTTTACGCCATAGGGCGCGAGGTCGACCGATGCGCCCTCTTTTATCAAGATGTCGGGAGTAAATGGTTCGTACGGTTCGAACATGAGATTTGTTTTGATGAAGAGACGTCCGAACCATCCCGTAGGGCAAAATGACATTGCCGCTTTGCGTGCGTAATACGGCGCGTCATCCGCATGCGCCACGATCGGTGCGCCCGACAGCGAGCGTATGCGGGCTGCGCTTCCAGCATGGTCAACGTGGGCATGGGTTACGATGATAAGCCTGATATCTTTGAAGTTCATGCCTATGCTTTTCAGCACCCAGTTGATTCTGCGTTCGCTGCCAGGCAATCCCGTATCTACCAAGATGCAGCCCCTACTGCCGCTGACAAGATGCGCATTAACCAATCCAAATGGCAAGATTGGAATACGTATGACATTACCTTTGCTTCTCACCGTTATTTCTCCCTTTGTTCGATCCATGGCGGTATGATCCTGCCGATGCAACATAGTGACAAGAGCGCACTTTTTTGTGGCTTAGGCACCAGGAGGTAACGAACATGGAAAAATCTTCGCATATCGAGAATCCTCTCGGCTGCCCGATGGTCATGACCATCAATATCATCGGCGGCAAATGGAAGCCGGTGATCTTGCACATGCTGTCTTCGAGGAGCATGCGTTTCGGCCAATTAAAAAATTGCATTCCCCCAGTGAGCCAAAAAATGCTGACCCAGCAGTTGCGCGAGCTGGAGTTGGATGGAATCGTCAGCCGCACCGTATATCCTGAGGTGCCACCTCGAGTCGATTATGCGTTGACTGCTCTGGGAGAAAGTCTGATTCCGGTAATTGAAACGTTATATCAATGGGGAGAAAATTACTTGAAATCTGGGGCCGGTAAGCACGCTGAGGTTGTTTGAGATTACACACGTTGAATTTCCTCTGACTATCAATCGCACCAAGAACCTCTTATTCAAATCAGTGCTTATGGGGCTCAACCGGTGCGCACGATGAGTGCTTACTGGCAGCCACAGTACAGAACTTGCGGCGTTCGGCCAAAACTGTGCGAAGCGCCACCATACAAGGAGAAATGCAACCTGCGTGAGCAGCTGACAGGCCAGGCAGAGTCATGACTAGAATCCCGGGGGCAAGTCATTCATACAACCGCATTCCGATCTCCTCGTTGCTTCCAGCCTTTTTCAACACAATCGACCAGAAGGCCAGAACCGGACGTTCTGCGAGTTTCAAAGTCCGATCAAATCGGACAGTTTTTGGCGGTTCGAGTCCGGCTTACTACACCTAAAGAGATCGTCTTCCAATTTCGCCCAACATGGAACCTGTTTCGGCATGTTACGGGTGCTTGAATGCAAAATACCCCGTTCTGCTTTTTAGTCAGGGAAATTTTCAATCATTCTTCACCACGCTGAATTCACCGTCGCTTTCCAGATAAACCGCTTTTACCTGATCAAGAGCATCGATGCCCTCCTCCCGTAGTGCCTGCATCACCTCTTCTGCGGTAATGTATTCCTTTTTCATGTTCCTCTTAATCATCCGCCCGTCCTTGACCAGACGGAGCGGACGGGGCTGGACCAGGCGGCGGAACGCGGGGTTCCGATAACTCAACCAATCCAGCAACACATTCCAGAAGATCAGCGTCGCGATCAGCAGCATGCCGTCCGCAATCGATTTGGAGTCGCCAGCCATCGCATTCTGCGAGGCGTCCGCCACCATCACGAGAATAAGCACATCGGCAATCCCGACCGAGCCGACATCACGACGAATGATGAAACGGAAAATCAGGAAGAGAAACCAGTAGATAGCCGTGCCGCGGACGATAATCTCTGCCCACGGCATGGAAAAAACGAACAACTCCTGCCACTCGATATCCATGCAAACCTCCCCGTCTGCGCGCAACAAATAACCAACCGAAAAAAAGCGCCGCTCGAAAGCGGCGCCGGTGTATCGAACTGCGTATCGGTAAGCAACTTACATCCAGTACGGACGCTTGTTGTAGTAGGAATAGACTTCCGATGCCCAGGTAGGATCGGCCATCGATGGCCAATGATCCTTATCGAAACCCGGAGCGTTGTCGAGACGATCTCCTTATCGAAACCCGGAGCGTTGTCGAGACGATCCTTGTCGATATCCAGCACGAAGCATTCGCGGTCGGCATCCAGGGTCAGGGATTCCCACGGGATGGCGAACAGCTTATTCCCCAGGCCGAATACGCCGCCGAAGGACAGCACGGCATACGCAACTCGGCCGCTGCGCACATCGATCATGATGTCTTCGATGTTTCCGAGGTCTTCACCATCCAGGTTGACCACCTTGTCGCCCTGCAGCGTGTCCGCCGCCATGACTTCCGGTCCGGGGCCGCCGGTGAACTCATGTTCCTGTTCAACGATGCGTGCACTGCCGGCGCCAGCACCGCCTTGATTGGTTGAGGGATTCATCGTCATTCCTTTCATGAAAATGAACGCAGCATGCGAAAGGCGGCCGGCCTGCAGCCGCCTACCTGCTATTTGTCCGACGCGCCGGACTTCGAAGAAGTACCAGTGCCGGTACTACCCGAGGAAGCCTCGTTACGTGCATTGCGGGCAGCGGCGGTTGAACGCGGCTCCCAGTACGGGGCCTGGTTGAAAGCGCGCGAATTGCTGCGGTTCCACTGTTCGCTTGCCATATCAGGCCACTTGTCCTTGTCGAAGCCTTGTGCCTGCTTGAGCTGGTCCTTGTTCACATCCAGAACATAACGCTCGTTCTGTCCCGCTTTCAGCGCAGTCCAGGGCACGGCGAAGTATTTGTCGCCGACACCGAACGTACCACCGAAGCTCACTACAGCATAGGCAACTTGTCCGGTGGAACGATCGAGAACGATGTCCTTGATGTCACCAACCTTGTCTCCCTTCGAGTCGACCACACCCGTGCCGAGCACCTTGCTGGCACGGTTAAGGTTCGGGCTGACCTTCTTGTCGACACCCGCCACCTCCTGCTTTACGTCGCGGCTGTCTTCAGATGCGGAACTGGTATAAGAACTCTGGTTGGCGGTTTTTGCTTTCTGGTCTGCGGCAGTAGCCGTACCGAAAGCAGCGCACAGGGATACCGCCAGTGCGGTGAATGTCACGGATTTTTTCATTGTTTTCTCCTTAATCTTTCAAGAACAACGTGGATGCTTGAGCAAACTGTATGCCAAGCCTGGCTACAACTATTCTTTCAGTCATAGTGCAGTACATGAAGGCAATGCCAGCGAAACCCCGCAGGCTTCGCGGAAACTCCATGCCTGAAACATCACTATTCGGCGGAAGCCAGCTTGCCGGCCTGTCTTCTCGCCACTTCTTCCGCCGCATGCTTGCCCGCAATGAAGGCGTAGTCGGAGTTGTAGTATTCCCACTCGCCGAAACGACCGGAAAGCGTGATGCCGTAACGCGCGAACCAGGTCTTCAGAACTTCCACATGGCGCTGACGCTGACGGTCGTAAATGACGTAGGCATAGGGAATATCCACCTGGCTTGACGCGAGCAGCTTGTCGTCTTCATTCAACAGGCCGGCTCGAACGCAATCGCTGAAGCAGCGATCGATGAGCGCCTGCCCCTCGAAAGGCAAGGGCTTCTCCGCAGAATAGGAAACCTCGCACGTCAGTCCGAAGCCGCCCGGCGGATTGCAGTGCTCGCTGGCATTTCCCTGGGCGAAGATGCGGTGGAATACCGTGTCTTCGGGATAGTAGATCCAGTGCTTGTCCGTGACGTTTTCCCGAGCGATTCCAAGATGCACGCAACGTACCGACACATGACGCAACCCCGCCGCGGCTTCCTTGACGTGCGTCGGCGCTGCATCGCCCACCACCGCAACCAGCTCCGGTAAAGGCATGGTACTGATCAAAGTGTCATACGTGAAACGGCGTCCGTCCGACAGCGCGACCAGGCGCTCCTGAGGGGAAATCGATACAACGTCCGCGTTCAGCTCTACCTCGCCCTTGATGTGCGGCACGAAAGCCGACATCAGTGCCTGGAAGCCGCCGCGCAGCGGATAGCCGACGCGGTTGTGGGGGCCGCTTGGCGTAGGCGACGGCTCGAGCGCGCCGTCGATGATGGCTTCGATGTCAGGCATGGCGATCTGATCGCCCAGCCAGGAAGTTTCGATCTCAGCCAGCGGAACCGTCCACAGCTTCCGGTTGTACGGAATCGCGAAGTGCTCGGCAATACCATTCCCCCAGGTCTGGTAGATGAATTCCTCATAGTTGACTGCCGTAGCAGCACTTGACGTGTTCTGTGTACCGACGTCCTTCGCCGCTCCCTCCCTGCCGTAGCGCGCTTCGATGGCGCCCAGCAGGCATTCCTTGATCACGGGGTTGGGTAAGCCGAACAGCGACTCATGGAAGGGATAGCGCGTGTAGGTCTGCTTGCTGAAGATCCATGCCTGGCGGTCCTGCCAATGGATGTTGTCGCCCAAAAGCGTCTTATACAGGCGAAGCACATAAGGGTCCGTCGTCTGCATCATGTGGCCGGCGAGGTCGAAGGTGAAGCCGTTCTCCTCGATCGAGCGGCAGGAGCCGCCGACGCTGGCATTCTTGTCGAGCACCAGCGTATCCTTGCTGAGATGATAGGCGGCAGAGAGGCCGGTCGGTCCTGCTCCGATGACCAGATGCTTCACGTGGGGCACCGGCGCGTGCTTGCGAAGCGCATTCACCGCGGCTCCGCTTTCGCTGGCAGTGGTTGCCGATGCGGTGGGGATTACATGCTTCACGCCGGTCGCACGCTTGGCATGTTCCACATCCAGCAGCTCATGCATCTTCAGCGCAGTGGAATCCCACGACGTGGTTTCGCAGATGCGATGCATGCGCGAGATCAGTTCTGCGCGCTCCTCTGCATTCATCATTAGCGCGGCCTCGCAGGCGGCAATGAAGCTATCGGCATCGTGCGCGATGCTCACGCCTTCGCCGTATAGTTCGACCACATCGGCAATTGGAGTGCTGACGACCGGCAGCTCGGCTGCCATGTATTCGATGGTCTTGGTGGGGCTGATGAACTTCGTCGATTCATTCAGCGCGAACGGCAGCAGGCAGACATCCCATCCGGCCAGGAATTTCGGCAGATCGTCATAGCTGCGCTGGCCCAGATAATGGATGTTATCGCGCTGAGGCAGTGCGGCGGGATCGATCTTGACGATGGGACCAACCATGACGAGTTGCCATTGCGGATGCGCATCGGCGACTTTCTCGATCAAGGGTGCGTCGAAGCGCTCGTCAATGACTCCATAGAAGCCAAGGCGCGGGCCCGGAATGTTGCGATGGGCTTCATGCGACGTGGTGCGGTCGAGCGCCTGGGCGAAGTGAGCGACATCCACGCTGCTCGGAAAGCAGTGTGCGTTGGGATGGCGGTCCTTCTTCGCGCGATACAGGCTCGGCCCACCGGTGAAAACGATGTCGGCGGTCTTGAGCAACGCGCTTTCGCGCTGCAGCAGTTGCTTCGGCGCGTTCTTGAACGCAGCGAGTTCATCCATGCAGTCATATACGACGACGCGCGGCTCGATCTCCTGCAGCAGCGGCAGCGCCATCGGCGTATAGAACCATGCGATATGGTCGGGATAGTCCTTCACCAGCTGCTTGACGAGCTTGCCCAGTTGCGGCAGCTGCTCGTCGTGAAAACCGGGCGCACTCTGGACCGATGTGAACGGCCGGTAGACCTGGACATTAGGCGCGGGACTCGATATCTCGAAATGACTTGCACCCTCGCGAAACATCGGCTCCTCGACGAAAACAATCGGGTAATACTTCGCTAGCCTGGTCAACAGATGCTGGGGGCGCTGAAACACGAAGTCCCAACGCAAATGGGAAAAGACGATGATTGCAGGCATGAGTTCTCCTTGGTTTCAATTGCATGCGACGATGACACTGTGTTGAAGCTCTAAGGCAGATAGGAGCGGCTCCACGTGCAACTCGATCTCGTGCGCATCCGTCTTTTTGATCAAGACCATCCGGCCAGAACAATTTCCGGCAGGCACGCTTTGGTAGCGGCGAGAAGCCCAGTTACGCAAAAGGCATGCCTCAGAAAAGGATGGGGAAATTCACGGCGCAGCGAAGAGGGAATCGTTTTGTTGAGTTACCCTGGGTTAACCTGCCTAGCAACTTTTACAATGCGTGGAAAAAACTACCGCGTG
>JAQSWC010000251.1 GCA_029266815.1 Paucimonas sp. | reverse complement strand
TTGATGCGGGCATCGCGCACGAACTGCTCCATGCCCCATTCGGCGATATAACCGTGACCGCCGTAGACCTGCATTGCCTCCGACGTGGCGATCCAGCCGTTGTCGGTCAGGAAGGCTTTCACGATCGGCGTCAGCAGCGCAACTTCGGCGGCCGCCTCCTTGCGCACTTCCTCGTCGGGGTGATTCAGTTCGCGGTCGATCTGCAACGCGACGTAGGAAGTGAAAGCGCGCCCTCCCTCGGCATAGGCACGCGCGGTCAGCAACATGCGGCGCACGTCGGGATGCACGATGATCGGATCGGCCGGCTTGTCTGGCGCCTTAGGACCGGACAGGCTGCGCATCTGCAAACGATCCTTCGCGTAGACGACGGCATTCTGATACGCGACTTCCGTCAGGCCGAGCGACTGCATGCCCACGCCGAGGCGTGCGGCATTCATCATCACGAACATGGCGTTGAGGCCCTTGTTCGGTTCGCCGATCATCCAGCCAGTGGCGCCGTCGATGTTCATCTGACAGGTAGCGTTGCCGTGGATACCCATTTTCTCTTCGAGCGCACCGCAGAAGATCGGATTGCGCGCACCGACCGAGCCGTCGGCATTGGGCATGAACTTCGGCACGATAAAGAGCGAAATGCCCTTGGTACCGGAGGGTGCGTCGGGCAGACGGGCCAGTACCAAATGAATAATGTTGGCCGCCATCTCGTGTTCGCCCGCTGATATGAAAATCTTTGCACCGGTGATCTTGTAGGAACTGTCGGCCTGAGGTTCGGCCTTGGTGCGCAACAGGCCAAGATCGGTGCCGCAATGGGATTCCGTCAGGCACATGGTGCCGGTCCATTCGCCGGACACGAGCTTGGGAAGATACAGCTGTTTCTGCTCCGGCGTGCCGTGCGCATGGATGCACTCATAAGCGCCATGGGACAGGCCGGGGTACATCATCCATGCCTGGTTGGCTGAATTCATCATTTCATAGAATGAGTTGTTCAGCACGACCGGCAACCCCTGGCCACCATATTCAGGATCGGCGGCAAGCGAAGGCCAACCGGCATCAACATATTGTTTGTAGGCTTCGGCAAATCCCGGCGGGGTAGCGACGGCGTGCGTGGCCTTGTCGAGTTTGCAGCCGTGTCGATCGCCAACATGATTCAACGGGAAAATCACTTCGGACGCGAATTTTCCACCCTCTTCCAGCACCTGGTTGATGATATCCGCATCGACCTCCGCATGCGCCGGCAATTGCCTCAGTTCGTCCGACACATGAAGCAGCTCGTGCAGTACGAACTGCATGTCGCGCAAGGGTGCATGGTATTGGCCCATTTCTTCTTCTCCTTCAGACTGTATTATTCGAGCGGATGGTTAGGTGATTTGTTTTGTCTCGGGTTCACTGCCTGATTGCGCGAAGTCGCGCAAAATGCGCTCAAAGCCATTTTGCGCCCGCTCGGTGCTGTTGGGGCGCTTCATGAAACGGGCATCATGATTCAGCGCCAGCACCAGGCCGTAGATTTCGAACACAACCTGCCTGGCATCGGTGTCCGCGGAGAGATGGCCTTGGGCAATGGATTGCTCCACGCACCGTTGCAAGGCTGCCTGCCAGGTCTCCACCATTTCCAGCAGCTTGTCGCGAATGGGTCCCGGCCTGTCGTCGTACTCGACCGCTCCGCTGATGAAAATGCAGCCGGTCGCGATTTCCCGGTTAACCCGGCTGACCCATCCATTCAGCATGGCGCGCAGCCGGGGCAAACCACGCGGCTCGCGCAAAGCGGGCAGGAAAACTTCCTGCTCGAACAGGAAGCCGTAGCGCTTCAGTACTTCTATTTGCAGATCTTCCCTGGAACCGAAATGAGCGAACACGCCGGACTTGCTCATCTTTACGTTCTCTGCAAGCGAGCCGATCGTCAAGCCTTCCAGGCCCTTGCGGCTTGCGAGCTCAAGCGCGGAATCTATGATTGCCGCACGGGTCATCTCACCTTTGCGCATGACTCGCCTCGCTGGGTATGGGAGAAAGAGAACCTGGGAACAAATAGGTAAAAAAATATTAAATCGAACGTCCGTACTATTGTCTACGACAAAGCAAAAGTCAACATGCGTCTCAATAAACATGCCCGGCGGACAATATTGCTCGCGTTCTAGCCGCGCGCGACCTGGCTATATATCGGCGCGGATATGGGAAATTTGACTGTATAACGCGCGGCGTGTTGCGCCGGCCGCCAACATTGTCACGATGCTGCAACGGCTATTGGCGAAATAAGAGGCAGAGGCCGCGCAAAGACGACACATTAAAATTTCTTTAAAAGCCATCATCCAGCCTGCGGCGGTCCCGCTTGGTGGGACGCCCTTTGATCGAGGCGCCGGGTTCGCGATAGAACCGCCTCTGCTCCGATTCCAATTTTCGTTTTTCGCTACTTTCATCTGTCTCGCGATAGAGCGTTTGCGCAACGCTCGCGGAACCGCGCTTGTCGGAAAGCCCCAGCACAATGACTTCCCAACGAGTAGACCCATTGTCGACATCAAGCGTATCGCCGGCCTTGACCGCATGCGCAGGCTTGACTCGCTGGCCGTTCTGCCTGACCTTCCCTCCTTCCACCGCATCCGTCGCCATCGAGCGCGTCTTGAAGAAGCGGGCTGCCCAAAGCCATTTGTCGATACGAACCGATTCCATCCCGCACGTCTCCTTATTCAAGATATTTTCCGAACGTCAGCACGCGCAGCACATTCTTGTATAACAGATAGGCTACTCCGTATCCGAGCCGCCGGTACCAGGGAATGTTGACGAACGCCTGCGGGTCGACGGAAACGCCGTCGGAAATGCCCTGTTCTATATGTTTTCGCAGCGCGGCGGCAAAGGCGGCATCCCTCACTACTATGTTGGCCTCGTGATTGACAAACAGGCTGAAGCCATCATAGTTGCTGGAACCCACAGTGGCCCACTCCTCGTCCACCACGGCGACCTTTCCGTGCAATTGGGTCCTGCGATACTCGACGATGCGCACGCCATGCTTCAGCAGGTTGGGATAGAAAGCGTGCGCCACGGCATCCTGACTGCGGAACTGTCCGACGCCCAGAAGCAGCGTCACCTTCACGCCGCGCTTGGCGGCCGAGGCAAGCGCATTCCGCAACTTCCGTCCCGGCGCAAAGTAAG
Source organism: Paucimonas sp. (assembly GCA_029266815.1). Classification (GTDB taxonomy): domain Bacteria; phylum Pseudomonadota; class Gammaproteobacteria; order Burkholderiales; family Burkholderiaceae_D; genus JAQSWC01. Next base: position 927 of record JAQSWC010000251.1, on the reverse strand, counting down.
GATTGGCCAGCAGCACGCTCTCGCGTGCTCCGCCCAAGGCCTTCAGATAGGTCTTCTGTATCGTGCGCCGGTTACGCAGGTTATCCCTGACCACCAATGCGGCAAGCGCGGCCTTGGAATCGTGAGCACGTGTGGAAAATTTTTCCCTGTACAACTCCCAACGCGAGCGCAGCGCAAGCGACTGCAGCTTGGTCCACTGCGTCTCCATTTCAAGGAATATCTTTCGAACCAGCGGACCTTCGATGCGCACGCCAAAATCCCAGCGTGGCATCGGCAACGGAATATGCGCGTCGTCATCCGACAGCATGTCGTCGTTGATGTTCAAGCCGCCCAAAAAGGCACTCTTGCGATCCACCAGGCAGAGCTTGCGATGCATGCGCGCAATCCCACGCTCGAACCAGGGATTGAATGCCTGAAAGAAGACGTGTTCTCTTGAAAATTCTTGGCAGAGTTCGGCACATTGCCTGCGGCCAGTGCCAATCCAGTCAACCGTCACCTTGACCACCACGCCGCGGCGCGCTGCGCCGATCAGCGCCTCCTTGACGAGGCCGGCAGTGGCATCGGACGCAAAAATATAGGTTTCGAGATAAATTTCCGCCTGAGCGTGATCAATGGCGTAAATCAGTGCAGGAAAGAACTCCGCTCCGCAGTGAAGCAGGTCGATCTGGTTTCCGGCAGTGAAGCCGAGTGATTTCATTGCCTGAACGAATCCTCATGGAAGTCTTGAAGATTCTACCCTGCATGAAGCTGCAAAACATGATGCTTTACAAGCGCAGTGTCGCCACGAGCGGAGCATGATCGGATAAACGTGCCCACATGCGTCCCCGCATCACCTCAGCCTTTCCCACCTCGAAACCCCGGACATAGATGCGGTCGAGCCGCAGCCAGGGCATGCCAGCCGGAAAGGTCCGTGCTGGCTTTACACGC
>JAQSWC010000250.1 GCA_029266815.1 Paucimonas sp. | reverse complement strand
TGATGGGAGTGGCGAAGATGGGCGGCATCATCAAGTTCATACCCGCGCCCGTGATCATCGGGTTCACCGCGGGCATCGCGGTCATCATCTGGGTAGGGCAATGGCAGTATTTTCTCGGCCTGCCTGCGGTGACGGGAACGCATTTCCATGAAAAGCTGTGGCATTCGATCCTCGCGCTGCCGCTGTTCCATCCGGCGACGCTCGGCATAGGCGTGCTGAGTTTCGTGCTAACGGTGTTGCCGGGACGGGTCTCATGGCTGCGGCGGATACCCGGCCCGCTCATCGCCCTCATCGTTGCCACCGTGCTCCAGTCGTTTTTCCGCTTCGACGGTGTGGCCACGATAGGCAGCGCCTTCGGCGGTATTCCCCGTCATCTGCCCGAGTTGTCGGTGCCGGCGATGACGCTCTCCCGGGTGGTGGAATTGATCGGGCCGGCGTTCACCATCGCCATGCTGGGCGCCATAGAATCGTTGCTCTCCGCGGTCGTGGCGGATGGCATGGCCGGCACTCGCCACGATTCGAACCAGGAGCTAGTGGGACAGGGGCTGGCCAATATGGCGGCGCCGCTGTTCGGCGGATTCGCGGCTACCGGCGCCATCGCGCGAACTGCGACCAATATCCGCAACGGTGGCACCAGTCCCCTGGCCGGCATGGTGCATGCCCTTACGCTGGTACTCGTCATCGCGTTCCTCGCGCCGCTGGCTGCCGATGTTCCGCTCGCCGCACTGGCGGCAATCCTGTTCGTCGTCGCATACAACATGAGCGAGATGAAACATATCGCGCAGATTGTCAGGCGCGCGCCCCGCGCCGACGTGATCATTCTCGCGATCACCTTCTTCCTTACCGTGTTTGCCGACCTGGTAGTGGCGGTCAATATCGGCGTCATCCTGGCAATCCTCCAGTTCCTGAGAAGGATGGCTTCATCGGTGGAGGTTCAACAGCAGGACGGCGAACAACTCGGACGCGAACTGGCGGAACACGGGATGGCAAGGCTTCCGCCGGGCACGCTCGTCTTCGCGATCGAGGGACCGTTCTTCTTCGGAGCCGTGGAGAATTTTGAACGCGCGCTGGCGCAGACTCGTACCGATCCGGAAATCCTGGTGCTGCGCCTGCGGCGCGTTCCCTTCATCGACATGACCGGCTTGCAGACGCTGGAGGAAGTGATCGGCAAGCTGATGAAACGCGGCGTGCGTGTCAGGCTCTGCGAGGCCAACGAGCGGGTCAGGACGAAGCTTGAAAGAGCTGGCATCATCGAGATGATCGGAGTGCAAAATTATGCCGTCGATTTCCGCGCCGCCCTGCGTGTCGAACCTTGCAATTCTTGAACGGCGGCGACTGGCCCGGCGCAACGTACGCTGCCAAAAAAACATGAGCCGCTTCAGTTAGCGGGCGCGTTGCCCACACCTCCAAACGACCATCCTGCCGTTTTTGATCTGAGTCAAGGAAACGGCTACCCCCCCTCCGTAGACTCGGTCAGGTCTTAATTGCATTTCGCTCTTGGCTTGCGAAATCTCAACACGGAGTCGCACATGGCAGCATCCACATTATCAAACGCATCACGCATTCCTTCGGTCGAGTTCGATGCGGCCTTGATCAAAAAGCTGGACAAGATGGGGCCTCGATACACCTCGTATCCCACGGCAGACCGTTTCTCCGAGAGCTTCGGTTACGGCGATTATCTGCAGACGGTGGCGGGACTGCGTGCGCGCGGCAGCGGTCATCCGATGTCGCTCTATGTGCACATTCCTTTCTGCGAAAACATCTGCTACTACTGCGCTTGCAACAAGGTCATCACCAAGGACCGCTCCAAGGCCGCCATCTATCTCGACTACCTGAAGCGCGAGATCGAGATGCAAAGCAATCTCTTCACCGGGATGAACCAGGTGGAACAACTGCATTTCGGCGGCGGCACGCCGACCTATCTGTCGGACAGCCAGATGGCCGAGCTGATGGATCACATCCGGCGCTGTTTCCGTCTCGCGCCGGACGACATGGGCGAGTACTCCATCGAAGTTGATCCGCGCACTGTGACTCCGGAGAGGATCGAGAGCCTGCGCTCGCAGGGATTCAACCGCATCAGCCTCGGCGTGCAGGATTTCGACCCTGAAGTGCAGAAGGCGGTGAACCGAGTGCAGCCGGAAGCGCAGACGCTCGGCGTGATTCGCGCGGCACGTCAGGCCGGTTTCCGTTCGATCAGCGTCGACCTGATCTATGGCCTGCCGAAGCAGAATGTCATCACCATGTCACAGACGATTTCCAAGGTCATCGCCGCCGATCCGGACCGCATCGCGATCTACAACTATGCGCATATGCCCCATCTGTTCAAGCCGCAGCGCCGCATCGACGAGGCGGACCTGCCCAGCGCGGATGCCAAGCTCGACATGATGTTTTTGTGCATCAAGCGCCTTACCGATGCGGGCTATGTGTATATCGGAATGGACCATTTCGCCAAGCCGGACGATGAACTCGCGGTGGCGCAGCGGCAGGGCCGCCTGCACCGCAACTTCCAGGGCTATTCGACGCATGCCGAGTCCGACCTCGTATCGGTAGGCGTATCCGCCATCGGCTCGGTCGGCGCCACCTATAGCCAGAATGCAAAGACGCTGGATGCTTACTACGAGCGGCTGGACCGCGGCGAGCTTCCCATCACCCGCGGCACCAAGCTCAACATGGATGACGCGATGCGCCGCCTGATCATCCAGATGCTGATGTGCAATTTCGAGCTGTCCATGTCGTCCATCGAGCTGTCCTACCCGGTCACGTTTTCCACTTATTTCGCGAATGAGCTGGAGCGCCTGCGCGAGCTGGGAGCGGAAGGCCTGCTCACTATCGACGACGACTGGTTGAGCGTGACCATGAAAGGGCGGCTGCTGATACGCAATATCTGCATGGTGTTCGATCGTTATCTGAACAGCATGCCGCACCTGTCTCAGCCCCAGCCGCTGCGCTACTCCAAGACCATCTGAGCTTAAGGACGGCATGTCCAGCCTGAATCTGATACCGGTGTTCATGGTCGGCCTTCTGGGTGGACTCCATTGCATCGGCATGTGCGGCGGCATCGTCAGCGCGTTTTCGGCCGCGTCGCCTTCACGTCGCGCGTTTCCGGTGACTGTCGCGGTGCAGGGTGCCGGCCGCGTGTCGGCAGTCAGGACTGCGGCCGGCGGGCTGGTCTTCGCAACGGCTTATAACGCCGGGCGCATCGGCAGCTATATGGCGGCCGGCGCGCTGGCAGGAGGTCTGGCGGACGGCGTGCACTGGCTGGCAGGAGCTTCCGTCCTGCAAACCGGCGCGTACTGGCTGGCGAATGTGATGCTGGTCGCCATCGGCCTCTACCTGATGGATGCGTGGAAGGGCCTCGCTTACCTGGAGTCGGCCGGGCAAGGCTTGTGGCGTCGCATCCAGCCGCTTACCCGGCTAATCCTGCCGGCCGCAACACCGGGCAGGGCATTGATACTCGGCGCATTGTGGGGTTGGCTGCCTTGCGGCATGGTCTACAGCGTTCTCGCCACGGCCATGCTGAGCGGCTCCGCCGCATCCGGCGCGTGGGTCATGCTGGCCTTCGGTCTGGGTACATTGCCCGCGCTGCTGGCGGCCGGAATGGCCGGCAATGAAGTGCGCGCCTGGTCTCAGCGGCGCGAGGTGCGGATCGCGGGCGGCGTGACCATCGCGGCGTTCGGCATCCTGGGCATCCTGCGTGCAATGCATGGTGTGCCGCATGGGTGGTCCAGCCTCTTTTGCGTGGGAGCCGGCGCATGAATGCCCGTGATTCTTTTCTCGACACCTTGCCCCAACCGGAGCAGGCGGCGTCCGTCTCCTGCTTCCATTGCGGTGCGCCGCTGCCGCGTGTGGTGCAATGGTCGGTCATCATCGATGGTGTCGAGCAGCCGATGTGCTGCCCAGGATGCCAGGCCGTTGCGCAGGCAATCGTCGACAACGATTGCACGGATTACTACCGCGAACGCACCGCGCTTTCTCGCACCATCGATCAGTCCGCGCTGGTTCCGGAAGCACTGAAGCTCTACGATGCCGCCGAGGCTTTGGCGAAATTCGCCTCTCCGGCTGGAGGGGAA
>JAQSWC010000249.1 GCA_029266815.1 Paucimonas sp. | reverse complement strand
GTAAGGCTCTCGCGCCTGAATTTCTGTAAGACTGCGGATGCCGCGCGGAGATCTGCTTCTTAGCGTTTGCGGCCGGCGGTATTATATAGCGGGCAGGTAGCGATCAGAGTCAATGCGCGCAAGACGCGACAAAAATGACGCCGGATAACGCCTCTTTTGTCATTACCGCCATACGATCGGGCGTAATCGATAGACTGTTTGCTATCGACAAAGCTTGCGGCGCGCGACGCGGCTGCCTGGACCACGGGCGATCTCACCCTAAGACTTCTTTTCGGCGCGCCCTTACGGAACGCACTGGTATCCGCTGCAGCGCAATGACTTCCGGCATTTGCCAACACCGGCAATCTAAAATACGCTATGAGCTTTTAAGGAGCGCCTTGTCTTATGAAGATCTGCCTGGTTGAAGACGATCTCGAATTGGGGAGGGCTCTCGCCGCCGCACTTCGCCAGGACGGACACGAGGCCGTGTGGGTGAGGCGCGCCGGCGACGCCAAGCACTGGATCGGCGGCGACACGTTCGACGCGGCGCTGCTCGACCTTGGGCTACCCGACGGCAACGGGCTCGAACTCATCCATCATTTCCGTACAGAAGGTAAAACTTTGCCTATCCTTGTCATCACCGCTCGGGAGGGAATGGAAGACCGGCTGAAAGGACTCAACCTCGGTGCCGACGATTATCTGGTCAAGCCCTTCGCCATTGAGGAGCTGCTCGCGCGCCTGCGCGCAGTGGTGCGACGGGCCGCTGGATGGAGCGACCAGAAAGAAGCCATCTGGACGGTCAAGGATCTGGTGCTGGACGAAAAGCGGATGACCGTCACTCGCGATGGCCAGCCTGTCATCCTGTCGAAAACCGAATTCGCCCTGCTGCACGTCCTGATGAAGCATGCGGACCGCGTGCTGACCCGTCAGGAAATCGAGACTCAGGCGATGCTGCATAACGAAGGACACGTGCTGGATGTGCATATCTCCAAGCTGCGCAAGAAGATCGGCGACGGGTACATCCGTACCGTGCGCGGCATTGGTTACATGCTGGAAAAGTGAAGACCATCCACTACTCTTCCCTTTTTGCCCGCATGCTGGGGGGCTTCACCATCGTCATGCTGTGCATCTGGGGCAGCGTGCTTGCATGGAATACCTACGAAACCAAGACTGAACACAAATACAAGACTGAGCAGGATGCCAAAGCGACTGCATTGCAGTTGCTGGCGATTTCGCAGGCGATGCCCGATCAGCCGGAACGAATCGGCGGCATCATCAGCAAGATCAACGAAGCCAAGCTGGCGTTTTTCAGGGAAAACAATTTCTATGCGCCGACTGTTCATATCCAAATCTTTCGGCACGGCGTTCTGATTTACGAATCGAGCGAAAAGGCGCCCTTCAAGCTAGGGCCGCCTACTACAGCCGACGTCAGTCGCCCGATAACAACGCAGGGACTCTGGGCAGGATGGGAATCAAGCGACGCCACATCCGGCATCAATGTCAGGGTCGTACATGAAGTTGTCGGTCGCTATATGGTCACCATTGCCAGCATGACCTACTACCTGCTGCCGCTGATTTTCAGTGCCCCCTTGATGCTGATCCCGCTTTTCTTCAGTATCTTCATGGGCCTTCGTCCCTTGCAAAATATCGTGACGCAGCTCGGCAAGCGTTCCGCGTCCGATCTGTCGCCACTCCCCCCCTCGCCCTACAGAGAACTCTCGCCACTCGTCACCTCCGTCAACGGGCTGATGAAACGCCTGCTCGATCGCCTGGAGAGGGAAAAGGAATTCCTTGCCGATGCTGCCCATGAAATGAAGACGCCGCTGGCCGTTATACAGATCAATGCCGCGACCTTGCTCAAGGGCGGCGACAAACAGACGCTGGAAGAAGCAGCTCACGGCTTGAACCAGGGGGTGGCGCGCGCTACGCATACCGTGCATCAGATGCTGGCGCTGGCGCGCTTCGACAGCGCCCGCGTTGAAGCGCCAGGGCCAGACACCGATCTGGTGGAGTTGGTTCGGGGCAGGCTTGCTGCTGCTGTTAATGTTGCCATGGCGCGCGGCATAGAACTTGAATTCAGCTCGCCGGAACGCTGCATGCTTCCCCTACATCGAGAAAGCATGATTTCATTGATCGATAACCTGATCGATAACGCGGTCAAATATTCACCGGCGGACAGCCGCGTCACGGCATCCATCGCCACCCATGAAAAACACGCCAGCCTGACGATTACCGACCAAGGTCCGGGCATCCCAAAGCATTTGAGAACCAAGGTGTTCGAACGTTTTTACCGGATGCCAGATCAGGAGCAGGAAGGCAGCGGCTTGGGCCTGGCAATTGCCGAAAAGGCGGCAGCAATGAATCGTGCAAATATTCGCCTTGAAGCAGGCCCGCATGGAAGCGGCTTGGCGGTTACCGTGGATTTCCACGTGCCGGCCGATCAAGAAGTTGCCTGAGCCGCCTAGGCAACACCTCGACCCACATCCTCACGCCACCTTTGCCAGTTCGGCTTCCACGCGATCACGCCCGTTTTCCTTGGCGCGCTGAAGCGCGTCGCTGGCGCGTTTGATACCGTCTCCCAGATCCTCGCCTGCAGCCAGTTCGGACAGGCCGAAACTACAGGTCACACGGATGCCGTTCGGCCAGATGCGGGAAGAAACGGTATTGCGCAAACTTTCTGCCAAGTCACCGGCTTCTGCTGCTGACATGCCCGGACAAACCACCAGGAATTCCTCACCGCCCCAGCGCGCCAGCAGGTCGGACGGCTTGATATGGTCTCTGATCACGTTAGACAGGTTCTTCAGTACCTGGTCGCCAGCGCTATGGCTGTACTGGTCGTTAATCTTTCGGAAGTGATCGATGTCCACGAACACCAGTGACATCGGAAAAATATCTTCCTCACGCTGCTTGGCCAGTTCGAAGAGTTCGTCGCCCAGGCCCTTGGGATTGAGCACACCTGTCAGGGTATCGTGGCGGCTGAGCTTCGCGTAGATCAGCGTCTGCACCCGCAAGGCTTCGTTGATACGTTTGAGCGAAGCCTGCTGACGGGTGCTTGCACTCAACTGGCGATGGGTCAGCACAGCGTCGGCCACAAGATAGCCGATCATGACCAGCAGCCATACCGCGATAATGCCGAGGCGAAAATTGGCGGATGAAATCAGCTTGCCGCGGAACGACGGGTCATAAACCAGTTCCTGCACTTTGAGGGAAGTAGCATCGCCCACCTTTGCATAGGCGGGGTGAAAGTTACGGAGAAAGAAACGAACCTGGTGTTGATCTTCCGGCCCCTCGTAGCGGATCTTGAGGCGGACAAAATCATACCGCGAGAGGTCCATGCCTGCGGGCGGCTGCTTCAACCCGATCGCTATTTCACAGTAGGGCCATTGGTAGGACGTGTCTACCTGGCATTCGAGGATCAGCTTGCCATTCTCACGCCTGAGCGTTGATTGGGTCTTGCCACCGGAATCGCGGTCATCCACCGCGTTTGCGATGAAGTTGGAATTACCATCAATGCGAAATACGGCATCCATGCCGTAACGATGCAACAGCAACGCCAAAGCGGTTGCTATGATCATAACGATCAGCAACCGATGCAGATACTGCGTCTTCATATCCAGTCTCCAGGTATCGAACCGGTTCCCGGACCAGTTCGATGCGCTCTTCTTATCGGCGCTTGAGGCAAATTCTGTTTTTCAGTGTCCCGCAATGCACAAACAGAGGTCGATGAAACACCGCCAGCGTATTGCAGAAAACCTGCCTAAATATCAGGCGTGCAACTATACACCGTTTGATTTAACTGCTTATTACGTATAAAGCTCGTTCTTGCTTATTCGCAATAAGCTTACCTTTGCTTTTGGAAAAAAGCCTCAAAGATTTCTCTCGCTTCGGGCGAAACCAGCAATTCGCGGAAAATTTTCATTTCCTCCCGAATGCGTTGTGCCACGCCTTCAGCCGTTTCGGCTTTCAACAAGCGCTTGGTCGCCCGAAGGGACGCCGGCGGCAGCGCGGCAAGTTTTTTTGCCTTATGAAATGCGGTGGGAAGTAGCGCGTCGGCAGGCACTACCTGGTTCACCAAGCCCCACTCCGCAGCCTGCGCCACGGTAAAGGACTCGCCCAGCAATAGTGCCTCGGCCGCTCGTTGGTGGCCTCCCAGCCTGGGAAGCAGGAGGCTTGAGCCGAATTCGGGACATAGACCAAGCTGGGTAAAAGGCATGGCCAGCGTTGCGCCCTCAGCCGCATAAATTAGGTCGCAGTGCAAGAGCAAGGTGGCGCCGATGCCGATTGCCTTGCCTGAGACAGCAGCCATGACCGGTTTTTCGGTCTTCTGAAGTGCATTCATGAACCGATAGACCGGCGGCGTATCGCCCTGCGGCGGCGAACGCAGGAATTCCTCAAGATCATTACCGGCGCTGAAGATCTCGGGCTTGCCGGAGAAGAGAATTACCCGGATTCCGGCATCCGCCTCTGCTGCTTCGATTGCGTCCGCCATGGCCTCGTACATGGCGGATGTCAGTGCGTTCTTCTTATGCGGACGATTGAATTCGATCGTCAATATTGTTTCATCACGTCCGATCAATACGTCCATATTGCGCCTTGTCTGCCTACATGCGCTCGAAAATGCCGGCGGCGCCCATGCCGGTGCCCACGCACATCGTCACCATGCCATATTTGAGGTTTTTCTTTCTCAAGGCATGAATGGTCGTCGCCGCGCGGATGGCGCCTGTAGCACCGAGCGGATGGCCGAGTGCTATCGCACCGCCATAGGGATTGACCTTGGCCGGATCGAGGCCAAGATCCCTAATCACAGCGATCGCCTGCGCAGCGAAGGCTTCATTCAGCTCGATCCAATCGAGCTGATCCTGCGTGATGCCGGCGATCTTCAGCGCCGCGGGGATCGCCTCTTTCGGCCCGATACCCATGATTTCCGGCGGCACACCTTTCACCGCAAACGACACGAAACGCGCCAGCGGCGTCAGGTTGAATTGCTTCAGGATTTTTTCGCTCACGAGAATCAATGCGCCCGCGCCATCCGATGTTTGCGAGCTGTTGCCGGCAGTGACGCTACCCTTGGCGGCAAACACGGGCTTCAGCTTCGCCAGGGCTTCCAAGCTGGTATCGGCCCGCGCACCTTCATCCTGATTTACTGTGCGCGTCTTTACCTCGACTTCACCGGTAGCAAGATTCGCGAAACGTTCGACGATTTCTACGGGGAATATCTCGCCATCGCGATCGCCCTGCGCAGCAATTGCTTTCTGATGCGAAGCCAGTGCGAATGTATCTTGCTCTTCGCGCGAAACTTTCCACTGCGACGCCACTTTTTCCGCCGTCAGGCCCATGCCATAGGCCATGCCGACATTCTCGTCCGTGAAAATGTTCATGTTCATCGACGGATGGTGACCCATCATCGGCACCATCGACATCGACTCGGCGCCGGCCGCAATCATCACATCCGCTTCGCCGACACGAATGCGGTCGGCTGCCATCGCCACTGCAGTGATGCCGGAAGCGCAATAGCGATTGATCGTTACGCCGCCCACCGTATTCGGCAAGCCCGCCAGCAGCGCCGCCATGCGCGCCATGTTCAGGCCCTGCTCTGCCTCGGGGAAGGAGCAGCCCGCAATCACGTCTTCTATCGTCTTCGGATCAAGATTGGGCACCTGTGCCAGTGCGGCCTGGATCGAATACACCAGCAAGTCGTCGGGGCGCACATTCTTGAACATGCCGCGCGGCGCCTTGCCGATCGGCGTGCGGGCGGCGGCGACTACATACGCGTCTTGAAGTTGTTTGCTCATTTGTTTCTCCTGTCTCGATCGCGTATCGGTTAGTTGCGCACCGGCTTGCCGGTCTGCATCATGCCCATGATGCGTTCCTGCGTCTTAGGATGCTTCAGCAATTCCATAAAGGCTTTGCGCTCCAGGTCGAGCAGCCACTGCTCCGTCACGAGACTGCCGCGCTCCAAGCTGCCGCCGCACACGATTTCCGCAATCATCGAACCCAGCTTGTAATCATGCGCCGATATGAAGCCGCCATCACGCATGTTGACGAGTTGCGCCAGAATGGTGGCAACGCCGTGGCGACCGACTGCGGGCACCGGTGCTTTCATCGGCGGGCGATAGTTCGCATCGAACATCGCACGTGCTTCCACCTTGGCCACATGCAGCAATTCATAGGGATTGAACACGATCACGTCGTTGCCGGACAGGTAGCCCATGTTCCTGGCTTCAACCGCCGATTTGGACACTGCTGCAGTCGCCGCATTCATGTAATACGATTTCAGGAACTGCAGGATGTCATTCCCCTTTGCATCGCCCGCAGCACGCAGCGCAATTTCCTTCAGACCACCGCCCGCCGGCACCAAGCCAACACCAACCTCGACCAGTCCGATATACGACTCCAGCGATGCAACACGCTTGGCTGCATGCATCAGCATTTCGCAACCGCCGCCCAACGCAAGTCCTGCCACTGCCGCCACCACGGGTACGTTTGCATACTTCATCGCCTGGTGTGCATTTTGTAGCCGTGAAACCTCGGGGTCGATGGCTGATACGCCGCCCGACATAAACAGCGGCAGCATGGCCTGCAAATCCGCGCCGGCTGAGAAGGCGCCGCCTTCCGTCGAATCCGGATGCCAGATCACAAGGCCCTTGTAATTCTTTTCGGCTTCAGCGATTGCCTTATTTAGACCATCGACCACACCGGGGCCGATCACATGCATCTTGGTCTTGGTGGAGAGGATCAGTACATCGTCGTTCTGATGCCAGAGGCGAACCGACTCATCCTCGAACACGGTCGTACCCGCTGTGCGGCCGTCTGCCGCGCCGGCGCCGAGCACCGGTGCACGGAATGCCTGACGTTCATACACGGGTAAAGTCGAGCGGGGCACATAAGCATTCTTCGCCGGGGAATACGATCCTTCTGCCGTATGCACGCCCTCGCGGCCGTCAAAGACCCACGACGGCAGCGGTGCATTCGATAGCGCCTTGCCGGCCTCGATATCTTCCTTCACCCAGCCGGCGACCTGTTGCCAGCCTGCGGCTTGCCAGAGTTCGAACGGGCCGAGATTCCAGCCGAAACCCCAGCGCATGGCAAAGTCGATATCGCGAGCATTGTCCGCAATCGATTCCAGATGCACCGCGACGTAGTGGAAGGCATCACGGAAAATCGCCCAAAGGAACTGCGCCTGCGGATTACTCGATTCGCGCAGCGTCTTCATGCGTTTGACCGGATCTTTCTCTTTCAGGATGCGCCC
>JAQSWC010000248.1 GCA_029266815.1 Paucimonas sp. | reverse complement strand
CATACCTGTGCGTATTGCGGCAACCAGTTCGCCCACAAGGACCTTTCACGCGATCATATCTTGGCCAAATCCCGCGGCGGCCAGGATACGTGGATGAATTGCGTCACCGCTTGCAAACGATGCAATCAGGAAAAAGGCAATCTGCTCGTCCACCAGTTCCGCCCGTTGGTCTACGTGCCCTACGTTCCCTGCCGCGCGGAGCACTACTTGCTCCGCGGCCGCAACATCCTCGCCGATCAGCACGAATATCTTGCTGCGCAACTTCCTAAGCATAGCCGCCTGCTATGCTGAAGGCGCGCGACATTCTCCTTATCCTCGCGTCAACCTGAAATGGTTGCGCTTTTGTTCGTGGCCGCACTGACGGCAGCAGCCGCCTACAGTCATGTTTCGTGGTTCCTTCCTGCCTGGTATGGATTGGCTGCCGGCATCACATTCATCGCCTATGCGCTGGACAAATCCGCTGCCCGCCGCCGTGCGCAGCGCATACCGGAACGAGTGCTGCATGTGTTGAGCCTCGCAGGCGGATGGCCCGGGGCATTCGTCGCTCAATCGGCTCTACGTCACAAATCAGCGAAGCGTGCTTTCCTTGTGACCTGCTGGATGACGGCCCTCCTGAACTGCGCCATGCTCGCGCTGTTCATCTTCGTGCAAAACAAGGCAAGCGGCTGGCTGATTTTCTGATCACTGGAAGCGACGTTTCATGACCTGCGCGTAGTCAGCGAGCGCAACCTCCGGCTCTTCAATCTCCGGATGCCACAGCTTTTCCCATTCGAAACTGTAATAGCCGGCGTAACCGCTCTTATCAAGCAGGCCGATTGCATCGAATACCGGCGCATCCCCCCTGCCTAACAACACATACCTCTGCTTGCCGTCCATGGTTGTCATGTCCTTCAGATGCACATGCCGGATGTACCGCTTGAGCGCCTTATGCACATCAGCTGGCGCCTCCTTCGTTACCGACCACATGTTGACCACGTCCCAGATCAACCCGATATGCCTGCCGGCAGCCGCCCGCATGATCTTTTCCAGATCGGCAATGGCGGTCACATCCCCATGCGACTCCAGCAACACCGTCACGCCGCTTCCGCGTGCATGCTTGCCGAGTTCAATCAGACCGGTGGTGATCAGGTCGAGGGTTTGAGAACGGTCCTGATCCTTGGGCAATTCATTGGGAAAGACCCGCACATAAGGGCACTTCAGCTCGGCAGCCAAGTCGATGTAGCGCTTGCCGTCGGCCAAATGCTTTTCGCGCTTGGCCGCATCCGCATGATGAAGCTCGACCGAAGAGTTGAGGCCGACGAACTCCAAGCGCTTGTCGCGCATGCGGCGCAAGGTCGATGCACGGTTCGCCCTGGAAAATTCGGAGCGCTGGGTCAGATCCAGCTCGCGCTGTATGCCGCGCACTTCGATGCCACGATAGCCATGGGATGCAGCGAAATCGGTAATGCGTTCGAAGCTCCAGTCAGGGCAGGCCAGCGTGGAGAAAGACAGGAGCGGATCCGCTTTGCCGGCGGCAAAAACCGGCGTTGCCGTCACAAGACCGAGCAGGCTCGTACCGGTTTTCAGAAAGTCTCTGCGTGTGGTCATGCTCATTTCCTCATGGTGTAGAGCCGGCGCCCGATAGCCGGTAGATACTGCCGTCATTCTTGATCAGAATGTAGAGTTCGCCCGCCGCATCCCTGCCGAGATGCAGATCAACCCGCTCGTTGGCATGGCGTTCGGCGAACGACACGGGGTAGCCATTGAGAGTCGCTTTCCATTCCTTCACCGGCGCGACGCTGCCCTGTCGCACATCCTTCATGTCGATATAAAAAAGCCGGCCGGTGGGAATGTCGCCGAAGATGAACTTGCCCTTCATTGCCGGAATGGCGCTGCCGGTGTATTCATAGCCGCCGGAAATCGCCTTGCCCTCATCGTGGTCAAAAACGGCGACAGGATAGGTGATTCGTTCACTCGCATCGTTCCCCAGTTGCGGGTAGATCTTATTGATGTCCCCCTTGGGGTCGATCAGGAAAGATCCTTCCCTGACCGGCCAGCCATAGTCGCGTCCGGGCTCCACCAGGTTCAACGATTCGATATGCGCCTGCCCGATATTGGACACCAGCATTTGCCCCGAGGCACTCCACGCGATGCGATGCGGATTGCGAAAGCCCCAGGCATAGATTTCCTTCAGCGCCTTCGGATTCTCATGATTGACAAAAGGGTTCGACGGCGGAATGCCGTATCGTCCGTTGGAACTGTTCTTCCCTGCCGGATCAATGCGCAACACCGTACCCCATACCCGTTCCACGCTGTGCGGCAGGAAGGGATAACCGTTTTCCACGCTGCCGCCGTCGCCCACGCCGATATACAGCAAGCCGTAGTCGGCATTTCCGCGCCGCGCGTGCGGATTGAATGCAATTTCCTGCACGCCATGAATGCCGCTCACCATATCGGCCCTCAACAGCTCGCGTCCCTTGCCGGAAAATGAAGGCGAGCGCGGCGTCTTCGTTTTCCATTCCGTCAGTACCCACTGCACCGTGACCCTAATGGATTCGCTATAGCGGAAGTCCGCAGTGGTCGAGCCCGGGGATTCGGTATGCGTGGTGTAGAGCAGGCCGTTCCTTGCAAAGTCAGGGTGAAAGGCAAAGCTGCCGAAACCCGTGGCAAGCCCCGGCTGGTTGATGAAGCGACGGCGCAGCTTCGCCATGTCCATGTACACGAGCGGCTTGCCCTTTTTCAGGCGGTAAAGCTTGCCGCGCAGGTCAAGCACGAAAGGATCGGACGTATGCGGCGCGGCATCGAGCTTGGTGATCCTGGCCAGAGGCGGATTGCCATCCGTGCTGGAAGAAGGAATGCGCGCGAACGGCTTCAGGTCGACCACGAGTCCGGAAAATTGAACAGGATTTGGAATCGGGTTCGTGATCTCCCTGTCGTGAAGCGTTGCTGGCAAACGCTCGGGAGGCTGCTGTGCCCGGAGATAGGCAATCAGCTCGTCGAGCTCGCTGCCGGAGAGCGAGTCAAACGACGGCATCACGACCTGGTATTTTTCGACCAGACGCTTGGTCCGCTCGTCACCCGCTTCCAGCATCTGCTGCGGACTGCGGATGAAGCGCCTGAGCCATTCATCGGAAACCAGTGAGCTCACGCCACCCAGTTGCGGACCGATGCCGTCCTGCCTGAAATTGTGGCAACTGCTGCACTGTTGATTGAACAGGCGTTCTCCAGCGGAAGCGCGCGAAGACTCCGCTGCATGCGCGCCGGAAACAGACACCAACATCGACAGCAGCCACGAGCCGAACGGTGCCGAAGACATTTTTTTTGTCGCCATCGCGTGAATCTCGAAGAAAGGGTAGGCCGCGCTCCTTATTCTTCACTGCGGGCGGGCCGATCATTATGGCGCAAAGGCATGCTGGTTTGCATGGCGCGGTTCGATTGTCGGCGCTCAAACCGACTGACCCGCCGGTCAGCAACCTTGCCCGGTTTTCGTCAAACCCGGCCAGCTATTTTTGCGCTCCAATGTCAGCATCGACAGTCGGGTCCACTATGTCTATCTTTCAAAGAATCAGGCTGATATCGGGCGGCGTCATAGCAACGCTATGGTTTGCCTCGGCAAGCTCACAGGCGGCAGATGCCGTCATGCTTGATGTCGCCACCGGCAACCGGACGCAGTTCGTGCGCATCGGCGCGGACTGGACGGCGAAGGATGAAGGCCGCAATACCTGGCTCGAGAACTCGACGCTGCATTACCGCGTGACCGCGGCACGCTGGCGTGTCGGGCGGCATCTCAGTCAGCCGCACCTGACGCAGTACCTGAACGCATTCGGCGTTACGCCGGTGTTCCGCTTCGACCTGAAGGAACCCGACGGTCTCTACGCGGAAGGCGGGCTTGGCGTGCGCTACCTGTCGTCGCTGTATGACGGCAACGACCGTCAGCTATCCACCCGTTTCCAGTTCGGTTCGCTGGCCGGTGTTGGCTATCTTTGGCACAGCCTAGATCTCAAGCTTCAGGTCGAACATGTATCGAATGGCGGCATCAGGAAACCCAATCACGGCGTGAATTTTCTGACGCTGAGCGCCGGTCTGCGGTTCTGACTTCGC
>JAQSWC010000247.1 GCA_029266815.1 Paucimonas sp. | reverse complement strand
CGAATCCATTGAGTTCGAGCAGGTTGCCCAGCACGCGCAGCACCTTCCACGCAGGTCGCGTCTCACCCAAGGCTTTCACGGTGCCGTTGAAGCTTTGCGCACGGCCTTCGCAATTGACGAAGGTGCCCGAGGTTTCCGAGAAAGGAGATATCGGAAGCAAAACGTCCGCATAGTCGGCGCCATGCTTGTACGGCGACATGACCACCACCATCTCCGCCTGGTCGAGCGAATTGCGCGCAGCCTGCGGATTGCCGCTATCCAGCTTGGGTTCCACATGAAGCAGCAAATATGCTTTACGACTTTCATCGAATGCCGATTTCGTTTCCCGCTTTGACGGCAGCGCACCGACCAGATGCCCGCCGACGGTGTTGGCGCCTTCCGTCAGATAGCCGAATTTGGCACCCGCAGCCTTCGAAATCCACTCGGCCGCGGCATGCAATTGCGCTGCTTGCGGGTGATAAGTGACCGAGTTGCCGAGGAGGATAGCTTTTCGTTCGCCAGACAGGAGACTTGCGGCAATCTGTTGTGCGGCATCGGATGGCTGAACGCTCTCCAGGCCCGCAGGTGCTGCTTCATTCTTGGCTTTTGCAACGGCAACAATAACTTCATTCAATGCTGCCAGCCATTGAGATGGTGCACGAACCAGCTTTGTCGCAAGCGGCATCAGGAGATCGTCATCGGCTGCGTTCAAGGTGCTGACCTTCGCGCCACGCTTGGCCGCAGAACGCAGACGCGCGGCCAGCAGGGGCTGCTCCTTGCGGATAAAGGAACCGATCACGAAAGCCCGGTTCAGAAGATTCAATTCCGTGACCGGCATACCCAGGTAGGGGACGATCTTGCCGTCGAGCGAACGATCGAGCTGGCGCGGACGGAAATCGATATTGTCCGAGCCGATACCGTTGACCAGCTTCTTCAGCAACGCTAGTTCTTCCAGCGTTGAATACTGGGTCGCCAATGCGGCGATAGAATCAGCGCCGTGCTCGTGGCGGATATTGCGCAAGCCGTGAGCCACATATTCCAGCGCGGTCTGCCAGTCGGTTTCCATCCATTCGCCGTTCTGCTTCAGCATCGGCTTGGTCAGGCGCTCTTCGCTGTTTAGGGCAACGTACGAAAAGCGATCACGATCGGAAAGCCAGCACTCGTTGACGTCTTCATTATCAAGCGGAAGTACGCGCAAGACCGTGCCGCCCTTCACCTGGACGATCAGGTTGCTGCCAAGGCCGTCGTGGGGGCTCACTGACTTGCGACGCGAGAGCTCCCAATTGCGGGCCTTGTTATGGAACGGCTTCGACAGCAGCGCACCGACCGGACATAGATCGATCATGTTGCCGGACAGCTCGGAGTCCACCGTCTTGCCGACGAACTGGGTAATCTCTGAATGCTCGCCGCGATTCAGCATGCCGAATTCCATAACGCCGGCAATCTCCTGGCCGAAGCGTACGCAGCGTGTGCAATGAATACAGCGGCTCATGCCCTTCATCGAGATCAGCGGACCGGGGTCCTTGGCATTGATGACGCGCTTTTCCTCTTCATAGCGCGACGAGGAATCGCCGTAACCGACCGCGAGATCCTGCAACTGGCATTCGCCGCCCTGGTCGCAGATCGGGCAGTCCAGCGGATGGTTGATCAGCAGGAACTCCATCACACCCTTCTGCGCGTTGATCGCCTTGTCGCTGTGCGTACGTACGATCATGCCGTTGGTGACGGGCGTGGCGCAAGCCGGCAAAGGCTTAGGAGCCTTCTCGACCTCCACCAGACACATGCGGCAATTGGCCGCGATGGACAGTTTCTTGTGATAGCAAAAATGCGGAATGTATGTGCCGAGTTTATTGGCAGCTTCCATCACCATGCTGCCTTCCTGCACTTCTACCTTCTTGCCGTCAATTTCGATTTCAACCATGGCTTTGCTTTTCGCCTGAGTATTTCTTGGTTACGTGATGAATTCTGCTTATACGTACGCGGGCACGATGCAACGCTTGTGCTCGATGTGATACTGGAACTCATCACGGAAATTCTTGATCATCGCCCGCACCGGCATCGCCGCCGCATCGCCTAGCGCGCAAATCGTGCGGCCCTGGATGTTGTCGGCAATCGAGTTCAGCATATCGAGATCGTCCGCCCTGCCCTGACCGTGTTCGATGCGATGGACCATGCGGTACAGCCAACCGGTGCCTTCGCGGCACGGCGTGCACTGGCCGCAGGATTCTTCGTAATAGAAGTACGACAGGCGCAGCAGCGACTTCACCATGCAGCGTGTCTCGTCCATTACGATCACCGCGCCGGAGCCCAGCATCGAGCCGGCTTTGGCGATCGAGTCGTAGTCCATGTCGGTGTTCATCATGACGTCACCGGTTAGCACCGGCATCGATGAACCGCCGGGAATCACGGCCTTGATCTTCTTGCCGTCACGCATACCGCCGGCAAGTTCAAGCAGCTTGGCAAACGGCGTGCCGAGTGGCACTTCATAGTTGCCAGGCAAGGCGACGTCACCCGACACCGAAAAAATCTTGGTGCCGCCGTTGTTGGGCTTGCCCAATCCCGCATAAGCCTCGCCGCCCATCTTGAAGATGAACGGCACTGCTGCAAAAGTCTCGGTGTTGTTGATCGTGGTCGGCTTGCCGTAGAGGCCGAAGCTCGCCGGGAAAGGCGGCTTGAAGCGCGGCTGGCCCTTCTTGCCTTCCAGGGATTCGAGCAACGCAGTTTCTTCGCCGCAGATGTAAGCGCCGTAGCCATGGAAAGCGTGCAATTGGAAATTGAAGCCACTGCCCATGATGTTGTCGCCCAGGAAGCCTGCGGCGCGCGCCTCTTCCAGCGCTTCCTCGAAGCGCTCGTACTCCGCCCAGATCTCGCCGTGGATGTAGTTGTAGCCAACCGTGATGCCCATTGCATACGCGCCGATAGCCATGCCTTCGATCAGCGCATGCGGGTTGTAGCGGATGATGTCGCGATCCTTGAATGTACCCGGCTCGCCTTCGTCGGTATTACAGACGAGGTATTTCTGGCCGGGGAACTGGCGCGGCATAAAGCTCCACTTCAGGCCCGTTGGAAAGCCCGCGCCACCGCGGCCACGCAGCGAGGAGGCCTTCAATTCCGCAATGACTTGCTCGGGCGCGATCTTATCCGTGAGAATGCGTCGCAGCGACTCATAGCCGCCCCGCTTGACGTAATCAGCCAGATGCCAGTTGTTGCCGTCAAGACTCGCCAGGATCAGCGGATTGATGTGTCGGTTGTGCAGGCTGGTCATTTCTTCAGTTCCTCCACCAGCGTGTCGATCTTGTCTTCGGACATGAAGCTGCACATGCGCTCGTTGTTCACGATCATCACCGGCGCGTCGCCGCAAGCGCCCATGCATTCGCCTTCCACCAGCGTGAACAGGCCGTCGGCCGTGGTTTCCTTGTAGTCGATGCCGAGCTTCTGCCGCAGATAGTGCGCAGCTTTTTCGCCGCCGGACAACTGGCAAGGCAGGTTGGTGCACACCGAAATCTTGTGCTTGCCGACCGGCTTGGTGTTGTACATGTTGTAGAAGGTCGCCACTTCAGCTACCGCGATCGGTGCCATGCCCAAATACGAGGCGATCTCTTCCATCACCTCGGGCGACACCCAGCCGGTCTCATTCTGCGCAATCGCCAGCGCGGCCATTACAGCCGACTGTTTCTGGTCGGCGGGAAATTTCGCCAACTCGCGATCGATCTTCTTGTATGCCTGTTCCGATAACAGCATTCTCTTTGCCTCTAGTTGAGATATGCGTCAGCGATCAATTTCGCCGAACACAATATCCTGCGTGCCGATGATGGTGACCGCATCGGCAATCATGTGGCCCTTGGCCATTTCGTTCAACGCCTGCAGATGCGGAAAGCCCGGCGCGCGGATCTTCAGGCGATACGGCTTGTTTGCACCGTCCGACACGATGTAGATGCCGAACTCACCCTTGGGATGCTCCACCGCTGCATACGCCTCGCCTTCCGGCACGCGCATGCCTTCACTGAACAGCTTGAAGTGGTGGATCAGCTCTTCCATGTTCGACTTCATGTCGACACGTGAAGGCGGCGCCACCTTGTGGTTGTCGGTGATCACCGGGCCCGGA
>JAQSWC010000246.1 GCA_029266815.1 Paucimonas sp. | reverse complement strand
AAGGAGAGGCGCAGGCTGGTGCTGATGGTGCGCGAGACACCCTTCAATCTCGCCCACCTGCGCAATATGACCGCCGTGACCGAAATGGGCGGCATCATCTTCCCGCCCCTGCCCGGCTTTTATCACAAACCCCGCTCGATAGAAGAGATGGTAGACCATACTCTGGCGCGGGTGCTCGATCTGTTTGAACTGCCGCACGATCTCGCCCCTCGCTGGGAAGGCATGAAGCCGCTCGCCTGATCTGCCGGTTTCCCTCTGCCGCACACGGCAGCGGCTTGATGCATCTCATATCCGTTTCATCTCCCTGGCGTTAATTCCGAAATTCCAGTCCGGCACCGATATGCTTCGTTGAAAATCCCGGCATATGTTGTAGGATAGCCGGCAGCAGACGCGCCTCTCGCATGACCACGGCACGTCTACGCCAATTCGCAGCAAAGTTCCAGTCCGCACTTTCGGTAGTCAAGACAATTCACCAGGAGATGTCATGAAACTGTCTAAATGGATTTTGGTATTTCTCTCTGCAGGACTCGGCGTCACCAGTGTCCAGGCCGAAGAACTCTCGGGCACGCTCAAGAAAATCAAGGAAACCGGCAGCATCACGATCGGCCACCGCGAATCGTCCATCCCCTTTTCCTATCTGGACGACAAACAGCAACCTATCGGTTATGCGATGGACTTGTGCATGAAAGTGGTCAATGCCGTGAAGAAGGAACTGAAGATGCCGGGGCTGAAAGTCAATCTGCAGCCGGTCACGTCCAGCAACCGCATTCCCCTGCTCCAAAATGGCACGATCGACCTTGAATGCGGCTCCACCACCAACTCCATGGTGCGCCAGCAGCAGGTAGCTTTCGGCCCCAGCTATTTCGTGGTGAACGTCACGGCAGGCGTGAAGAAAAGCTCGAACATCAATTCGATCGCCGACCTCAACGGCAAGACCGTGTCCACCACCTCCGGTACAACCTCGGTGCCGCTCATCAAAGCCTATGAGAAATCCAAGGGAGCGGAAGTGAAGGAAATCTACGGAAAGGACCACGCCGAGTCCTTCCTGCTGATGGCGGACGACCGCTCGGCGGCTTTCATCATGGATGACATCCTGATTGCCGGCCAGATCGCGAATGCCAAAAAGCCGTCCGACTACAAGCTTCTGCCCGAATCGCTGCGGCAGGAACCATACGGCATGATGCTGAGAAAAGACGACCCGCAATTCAAGGCTTTGGTGGACAAGACGGTGACCGCAGTCATGACCTCGGGCGAGATCGAAAAAATCTATACAAAGTGGTTCACCAAGCCGATTCCGCCGAAGAACATCAACCTGAATTTCCCAATGACGCCGGCGATAAAGGAAGCCTTCAAGAACCCGAACGACAAAGGCGTATAAAGAGTCGCTACACAGTTGAAGCGAAAAGCCGGGAGGCGACAGTCTCGATCCGGCTTTTCGCTGACCGGGCGTAGTTAGCGCAAGGGGAGAACAACATGGATCTCGGCATCCTCTTTGAGGAAGTACCCGAGGGAGAAGGCACATGGTGGCAGGTGCTCGCATCCGGTCTCGAATGGACGCTCGCTACCGCCGCCCTGGCCTGGATCATGGCCATGGTTCTGGGGTCAGCGGTGGGCGTGGCCCGCACCACCGACAAGCGCTGGCTCGTCATGCTGGGCAACGCCTACGTTGAGCTCTTCCGCAATATTCCGCTGATCGTCCAGTTTTTCCTCTGGTATTTCGTGGTGCCTGGCCTCATACCTTCGGTCAAGGCCTGGGTTATCACCCTCGATCCAACTCATCATCAATTCGTCACCGCAGTCGTCTGCCTCGGCTTCTTCACTTCCTCTCGCATCGCCGAACAAGTGAAGGCCGGCATCCAGTCACTGGCCGGTGGGCAGCGCAATGCCGCTTATGCGCTGGGCATGACCCAGCTCCAGACGTACCGCTATGTGCTGCTGCCGATGGCGTACCGCATCATCATCCCGCCGCTGACGTCGGAAACAATGAATCTCATCAAGAACACCGCCGTTGCCTACTCGATCGGGCTGACCGAGCTGTTCTTCCGCACGCGCGAGATGGGCGAGATGACCTTCCGCTACTTCGAGGCCTTTGCGACCGCCACGCTGATCTATGTCGTGGTCGCCATGACCGCGAACCGTGTCATGGCTTTCATCGAACGCCGCGCTGCCGTGCCCGGCTTCATCGGCAGCAGGAGCAAGTGATGGGCGATCTCGATTTCGACGTCATTGTCCGCACTTGGCCTTACCTGCTCAAGGGTCTGCAATACACGGTTCAACTGACGATAGTGGCCACGCTCGGCAGCATCTTTTTCGGCACGCTGCTGGCGATGGCACGGCTGTCGTCGAACAAGGTACTGTCGCTGTCTGCCGCTGCCTACGTGAATCTCATGCGTTCGGTGCCGCTGCTGCTGGTGATCTTCTGGTTCTACTTCCTGATGCCGGTCATCATGCAGAAGCTGACCGGTTCAGAGCGCCCGGTGCCGATCGGCGCCGACCGCTCCGCCTATATCACCTTCATCATGTTCGAAGCGGCCTTCTTCTGCGAGATCGTGCGGGCAGGTATCCAGGGCATTCCCAAAGGCCAGGTCAACGCCGCTTATGCGCTCGGCCTCGACTACTGGCAGACCATGCGCCTGGTCGTGCTGCCGCAGGTGTTCCGCAACATGCTGCCAGTGCTGCTCACGCAAGTCATCATCCTGTTCCAGGATGTATCGCTGGTGTCATTGCTGAACGTCACCGACTTCGTCGGCGCCTCGGTAAAGATCGCCCAGCGTGACAGCCGCGTGGTCGAACTGTATCTGTTCGTCGCGGCGGTCTATTTCATTCTGTGCTTCACGCTGTCTACCATGGTGAAGCATCTGCAGAAACGCATCGCCATCGTTCGCTAGGAAATTGTCTCATGATCGAATTACAGAACGTCAGCAAATGGTACGGCAGCTTCCAGGTACTTACGGATTGCACGACCAATGTTTCACGAGGCGACGTGGTCGTTGTGTGCGGCCCTTCGGGTTCTGGCAAGTCGACGCTGATCAAGGCCATCAATGGCCTGGAGCCCTTCCAGCAAGGCCGGATCACGGTCGATGGTGTTTCCGTTGGAGACCCTAAGACCAATTTATCGAAACTTCGCGCCCGTATTGGCATGGTGTTTCAGAACTTCGAGCTGTTTCCGCACTATTCCATCAAGGAAAACCTCACGATCGCTCAGATGAGGGTGTTGGGGCGCAGTGAAAAGGAAGCCACCGAGAAGGGTTGGCGTTACCTGGATCGCGTCGGCCTGATCGCGCAAAAAGACAAATTTCCCGGACAGTTATCCGGCGGCCAGCAGCAGCGCGTGGCAATTGCTCGGGCGCTGGCGATGGACCCGATTGCCATGCTATTTGATGAACCGACGTCAGCGCTCGATCCCGAAATGATCAATGAAGTGCTCGACGTGATGGTGGGCCTCGCTCACGAAGGCATGACGATGATGGTGGTAACCCATGAGATGGGATTCGCGCGCAAGGTAGCGAACCGCGTCATTTTCATGGACCAGGGAAGAATCGTTGAAGACGCAGCGAAGGAGGATTTCTTCGCCGCGCCGAAATCAGAACGAGCACAGGATTTTCTGGCCAAAATCATTACCCATTAATCATTCATTTTTTCGTGCAAGAAAAGCAAAAAGCCCAACCTTGTGGGTTGGGCTTTTTCTTGAAACTGGTGCTGGCTGCAGGACTTGAACCCGCCACCCCCTGATTACAAGTCAGGTGCTCTACCAGATGAGCTAAGCCAGCAAAACTTCGAGCTGCGTATTCTACCCTATTTGATGCGAGTTAAAGTGGGGCGATCGCCTTTTTTTGGAGGTTCTGGCGTATCGTCAGGGTCTTGATCCACTGACGCGCTCTGCAGGGAGCTCGGTACTGCCGTCAGCGCCGCGCCTGCTTCATCACGCGCCTTGTCCTTCTCGTCATTGCCGGCGGAGCGGGTCACCTCAAAGGCCATGCCCTGCCCGTTCTCGCGCGCATAGATGGCCAGAACATTGTCTACGGGCACCACGATCTCGCGTGACACTCCGCCGAAACGCGCATGAAAAGTAACCGCATCGTTT
>JAQSWC010000245.1 GCA_029266815.1 Paucimonas sp. | reverse complement strand
CCGCGCTCGATGTGCGTCTGGAAAACGTGCCTATCACCGATCCGGCATGGCTGGCGCAATTTGCAATCAAGGAAAACGTCGCCCTGACCGTGGTGGGCCCGGAAGTGCCGCTTGCCGCTGGCATCGTCGACATCTTCCGCGAACAGGGACTGAAGATCTTCGGTCCGACCAAGGAGGCCGCCCAGCTTGAAAGCTCCAAGGATTTTGCCAAGGCCTTCATGAAGCGTCATGGCATTCCCACTGCCGAGTACCAGACTTTTTCGAACAGCAATGATGCGCATGATTACGTGAATCGTAAGGGCGCGCCGATCGTGATCAAGGCTGACGGCCTCGCTGCCGGCAAGGGCGTGGTGGTCGCAATGACGCTGGATGAAGCGCATGCTGCGATCGACATGATGCTCTCCGACAACCGCCTCGGCGATGCCGGCGCACGTGTCGTGATCGAGGAATTCCTCGAAGGCGAAGAAGCCAGCTTCATCGTGATGGTGGACGGCAAGCATATCCTGCCCTTGGCCACCAGCCAGGATCATAAGCGCCTGCTCGACAACGACCAGGGCCCAAACACCGGCGGCATGGGTGCCTATTCGCCGGCTCCGATCGTCACGCCCGCGCTGCATGCGCGAGTCATGCGCGAGATCATCGTGCCGACCGTGCAAGGCATGGCAAAGGACGGCATTCCTTTTACCGGCTTCCTGTATGCCGGACTGATGATAGACAAGGACGGCAAAGCCAAGACGCTGGAATTCAATTGCCGCATGGGCGATCCTGAAACCCAGCCCATCATGGCGCGATTGAAAACCGATCTGGTGGACGTGGTCGAGCATGCCGTCAACGGCACGCTGGATGCGGTCGAACTCGAATGGGACCGGCGCACGGCGCTCGGTGTGGTGCTGGCTGCGGCCGG
Organism: Paucimonas sp.; assembly: GCA_029266815.1. Taxonomy (GTDB): domain Bacteria; phylum Pseudomonadota; class Gammaproteobacteria; order Burkholderiales; family Burkholderiaceae_D; genus JAQSWC01. The sequence goes on along the minus strand of JAQSWC010000245.1, from coordinate 3,181 downwards.
CTATCCGGAGTCGCCGAAAAAAGGCGACGTCATCAGCGGCATACCCGCAGAAACTGCTGACCATGTTGTTTTCCACGCCGGCACCGTGCTGGAAGGCGAGCAGCTCAAGACCTCCGGCGGCCGCGTGCTGTGCGTCGTCGGCCTGGGCGACAGTGTGAAAATGGCGCAGAAAGAAGCCTACCAGGCAGCGGAGCAGATCCGCTTCGACGGTGTGCAATACCGCCGAGATATCGGCTGGCGCGCCATCAAGAAACCGGTTTAAATTGACTATCGATTCTTCCTCGGTCAAGAACTACCTGCTGGATCTTCAGCAGCGTATCGTTTCGACATTGGAGGTGCTCGACGGCCATTCCTTCATCCGAGATGAATGGCAGCGCCCCGAAGGCGGCGGCGGCATCTCCCGCATCATCGAGGAAGGGAATGTTTTCGAGCGCGGCGGCGTCGGCTTTTCGCATGTGATGGGTAAGAACCTGCCGCCCTCCGCTGCCGCAAACCGCCCGGATATCGCCGGCCGCAACTGGGAAGCGATGGGCGTGTCGCTGGTGCTTCATCCGCGCAATCCTTACGCTCCCACTGTACACATGAACGTGCGTTTCTTCATTGCTTCCGAAGAAGACAGTGAACCGGTATGGTGGTTCGGCGGCGGCATGGATCTGACGCCTTACTACGGCTTCGAGGACGACGCGCAGCATTTCCACCGGACTTGTCGCGATGCGCTGAAGCCTTTTGGCGATGACCTGCATCCCCGCTTCAAGAAATGGTGCGATGACTACTTTTATCTGAAACATCGCAGGGAACCGCGCGGCGTGGGCGGCATATTCTTCGATGATTACAATGCGGCCGGCTTCGACAACAGCTTTGCCATGATGCAAAGTGTGGGTGCTGCGTTCCTGGCGGCTTATCTGCCCATCATCGAGCGCCGCAAGGAAACAGCTTATGGCGAGCGTGAACGCGACTTCCAGGCATATCGGCGCGGACGCTACGTCGAATTCAACTTGGTTTTCGATCGCGGCACGCTGTTCGGCCTGCAATCGGGCGGACGCACCGAATCGATCCTGATGTCGCTGCCTCCAGTCGTGAAATGGCGCTATAGCTGGTCGCCTGAGGCGGGCTCTCCTGAAGCGCGGCTGTATTCGGACTTCCTGATCCATCGGGACTGGACGTGACGCGCCGCTGCATCGCGGTATTGGGTGGCAGTTTCGATCCGGTGCATCAAGGCCATGTGGCACTTGCCAGACACGGCATGACACATTTGCAGGCCAATGAGTTACGGCTGATCCCGGCAGGCAACCCCTGGCAGAAAGCAGCGCTTGCGGCCCGCGCTGAAGACCGGACCGCCATGCTGCAACTGGCCTTTGCCGACTGGATGCCGCCGCCCGACATCGATACTCAGGAAATCGAACGGCAGGGGCCAACCTATACCATCGACAGTGCGGCTTCGCTCAGGTCGGAACTGGGCGAGAAGGTCTCGATAGTCCTGCTGATGGGTGCGGACCAGTGGCAGCGGCTCGGCACCTGGAAAGATTGGCCCCGGCTGTTCGACTATCTGCATCTTTGCATTGCCTCGCGCCCCGGCAGCAAGCTGTCGGTGCACGACTCGCCGCAGGATCTGCGGCGAGTCGTAGAAAAACGGTTCGCTTCGGCGGAGCAACTTCGTGATTCGCCGTGCGGACTGATCACGACCACCGAAACGCTATCGGTAGACATCACTTCCACCGATATCCGCAAGGCGCTGGCCGCACCGGCCACCGAGAATTGCGCCCTGCTCAATACGTGGCTTGCACCCGCAGTGCTAGACTATATTCATCAACATCATTTGTACGGAAGCTAATGGACATCAAGAAACTGCAATCGACAGTCGTCGACGCGCTGGAAGACATCAAGGCACAGGATATTCGTGTATATGACACCACCCATCTCACCAGCCTCTTCGACCGACTGGCGGTTGCCTCCGGCACCTCGAACCGGCAGACCAAGGCGCTTGCGGCGTCGGTGCGAGACAAGGTGAAGGAGCGTGGCGGCGCGATCATCAGCATCGAAGGCGAGGACACCGGCGAATGGGTGCTGGTCGACCTGGGCGACATGGTTGTCCATATCATGCAGCCGGCTATCCGCGACTATTACCGCCTTGAAGAAATCTGGGGCGACAAGGAAGTGAAGTTCGGCGCTGCCAAACGCAAGAGCTCAGCCAAGTCGGTAGCCGACGAGGAAGCTCCGCGCAAGGTATCCCGTCATATTGCGGCTTCGCAAACTACGGTAGACGACGAAGACGAACCGAAAAAGCCGGCACGCAAGACGATGGCCAAGACAGCCCCCAAAACAGCTAGCAAGGCGCCGGTAACGAAAACCGCTGCGAAGAAAACTTCCGCTAAAAAGGCGGCGACACCTGCCGGCAAAACCGTCAAGGTGTCCACGCCAAAGAGTGCAGCCAAGAAACCGGCAGCGAAAAAGACGGCGGCCAAGCGTGCGCCGCGCAGCGGCACCTGATTGGTCCGATGCAGCTCGTCATTGCTGCGGTGGGCCATAAGATGCCCGCGTGGATCGAGGACGGCTTTGCCGAGTATGCCAAGCGTATGCCGCCCGAGTGCAAGGTAGCGCTAAAGGAGATCAAGCCTATCGACCGCGCCGGCGGCAAGTCTGCCGAAACCGTGATGCAGCAGGAACGGGTTCGCATCGAGGCAGCCCTTCCCAAGGGCTCTACCATCGTGGCCCTCGACGAGCGGGGCAAGGATCTGACCACCGTTGATCTTTCCAATCTACTAACCAAGTGGCAACAAAACGGCCGGGATGTTACATTCGTCATCGGTGGTGCAGACGGGCTGGATGCCGGCTTCAAGCAGCAGGCTGACATGCTGATACGGATTTCCAGCCTTACCCTGCCCCACGGAATGGTGCGCGTGCTGCTGGCCGAGCAGCTCTATCGGGCCTGGTCGATCACGCAGAACCATCCTTATCACCGCGTATGAGTTCGCGCATCGGACACAACGATGAAACCGGTTGACCACAAAATCTATCTTGCTTCCAAGAGCCCGCGCAGGCGGGAGCTGCTGCGCCAGATCGGCGTCGACTTCGAGCTGCTGCTGCCGCGCGAGAAGGCGCCGCGCGGTCCGGATGTCTCCGAAGAGGTTCACCCCGACGAAGCGCCCAGAGCTTATGTGGAAAGGGTCACGCGCGAAAAGGC
>JAQSWC010000244.1 GCA_029266815.1 Paucimonas sp. | reverse complement strand
GCCCTACCCAGATGATGACCGCGATGCCCGCGGTGAACCCGATGATCACGGGCGCGGGTATGAACTTGATGATGCCGCCCATCTTCGCCACTCCCATCAGCACCAGGATGACGCCCGCCATCATGGTGGCAATCTGAAGGCCGGCAATGCCGTACTGGGCGGTAATGCCGGAGAGGATAGCAATGAAGGCGCCGGTCGGACCGGCGATCTGCAATCGGCTTCCGCCGAATGCGGAGACCAGGAATCCCGCAACGATTGCGGTATAGAGCCCCTGCTCGGGCCGGGCGCCGGAGGCAATGGCAAAGGCCATTGCCAGCGGCAGGGCCACGACGCCGACGATGACACCTGCAATCACGTTTGGAAGAATGTCTCTCCGGGTGAACAAGCCCGCGCGCTGCGCTTCAAGAAGATTAATCATTTTTTGCGCGGCCTCTCCCGGTGCAGGGCTCATGGTCGATCTGCATCACGCGGCCTCTCCAATAAGGCTTCGGGCCGGACGGCAGCAGCCATGCCACTTCTCCCTCCGTCGGCACGCGTACATTCCCGCGCCATTCATAGTTCCAGAAGCGCCCCTGCCAGGGTGTCGGCACCGTCCTGCCTTTCACGGTTCGGCCGCGCGATTCGGCCCGTACAGTGTCGATGAGCCCCTGCTCATTGAAGGTGAACAGCATCGCCAATGTGATCGGCCCGTCAGTCAACGTCGCGCGCGCGGACCGCTCGCCGGCGGCCTCCCAACGCATGCCCTGGCTGGGCAGCAATGCGGTGGGATACCAGGCCGCTTCAGCGAAAAAGCGCATCAGTTCGCCTTCCGCGATATCCCCTCCTCCCCGCAGATCGGCAACGGTGAATACACCCAGCAGGGACGCATGCAGAATCCCCTCGCCGCCTACATAAGCGTCATGGACGTGCACCGCCACGCCCGGTGCCATCTTGATGCGGGCATCCCAGTCGAAACCGGGGCGCTGCGTGACGACGCACTGGTCGGAAGTGAAAGGCCGCCACTGATCACCGTCTTCAGACATATTGAAAGTGCCGCGATGCTTCAGGCGGGCGCCCGCAATCATCGGCCGCCCTTCCTTCAGAACCGAGCGGAAGTAAGTCCGGACAGGCGCCGGCAGCCTGTCCAGCTCGCGAAAATCGACCCTTTGCGGCCGGATGTCGGTGCGGGCCGCATCCAGGCGCTGCCGGATATCGCGCGTACCTGTATTCCATCGCAGCGCGCCGAAGAGCAGCAGCGCCGAGAGAATGACGGCAATTCCGATTGCAATGAGGGCAATGACTTTCAGCATTCGGCAGAGTGGAAAAACGGATCTCGATAGCCAGGTCCCTACCCGGCTATCGTGGCATAAGACAGACGTTATAGCTCGACGGTTTCAAGATATTCCGGCACGCGGCAGCGCCAGTGCAATGTTGCTTCGATGCGCTTGCGCAACTCGTCCGCAGCAGCGGGTTCGCCGTGGGTGATGAAGGTCTGCCTGGGCGGTGCTGAAAAATGCGACAGCCAGGAGATGATCTCGTCGCCGTCCGCATGGGCCGAGAGGTTGTCGATCTGCGCCACCTTCGCGCGCAGGGGCACATACTCGCCGTGGATCTTGATCGAATCCGCACCTTCGATCATCGATGCACCGCGCGAGCCGCCGGCCTGGTAACCGGCAAAGAGGATGGTGTTGCGCGGATCGGGCGCAAACGCCTTGAGGTGATGCAGCACGCGTCCGCCCGTTGCCATGCCGCTGGCAGCGATGATCACCATCGGCTGCCGCCGCTCATTGAGCGCCATCGACTCCTCCACGGTATTCACCATCTTCGCGGAATGGCACATTGCTTCGCACTGCTCCTGCGTCAGGCGATGATCGCGGCGATGCCGGCGATAGATGGCAGTGGCATCCACCGCCATAGGGCTGTTCAGGTAAACCGGCAGCAGTGGCGGAATGTCGCCAGCCTCTTTCAGCATGTGAATCCAGTACAGGAGCGTATGCGCGCGGCCTACCGCAAAGGACGGAATGATCGTGACGCCGCCGCGGGCAGCCGTTTCGCGGATGGTCTTTGCGAGCAGGTGGCTGGGGTCGGCCGGGTCGTGACGGCGATTGCCGTAGGTGGATTCCACCACCAGGTAATCGGTTTTCTCGATCAGCGACGGCGGCGGCATGATCGGGTCGCAGGAGCGGCCCAGATCGCCCGAAAACGTGATGGTCTGGCTGCCGTCGGATATCAACACAATGGCCGCGCCAAGAATGTGGCCTGCAGGCTCCATCGTCGCACTCATCCCCTGGAATACCGTGAACCACTTTCCGAAAGGGACGGGCGAGAAATATTCCAGCGACCGTATGGCGTCTTCTTCCGTGTAGAGCGGCATCGCCGGACTATGCTTCGAGTACCCGCGCCGGTTGGCAAAGGCCGCCTCTTCTTCCTGGAGATGTCCGCTATCCCGAAGAAGGATCTTGCAGAGATCGAACGTCGCCTCGCTGCAGTAGATCTTTCCCCTGAATCCGTTCTTCACCAAAAGCGGCAGGTAGCCGCTGTGATCCAGGTGAGCATGTGTGAGTACCACCGCATCTATTTGGCTCGGCCTGACAGGCATCTGCGCCCGGTTGCGAAGGCGAAGCTGCTTGTAGCCCTGGAAAAGTCCGCAATCGACCAGTATCGTCGATGCGCCCGACGTCAGCAGGTATTTCGAACCGGTAACAGTGCCGGTCGCCCCCAGAAATTGGATGTGCATATTTTTTTCTTTCTATTACACTGCGGTCGCCAACTTGGGCGATAGCGGTCCTCGCCTGCTCCTTCCCCTTCAAGGGCAAGGTGGGGATGGGTTTCTTCGACGAGCGTTGCAACCCATCCCCACCCTAACCCTCCCCCTGAAGGGGAGGGAATACAGCCAAAACTGTCGCCTAAATTGACGAACACTGAGTCAACCTACGCCTCTCCTCTCCGTATGACGCAGGGCGATGCAGCCCACTCAGCGAAACAGCATTACCCTTCTTTTTTAGCCGCCTTTAAGTCGGCCGCGAAACGATGCCGCGACGCTTTTCGAACGCCTCCTTGCAGCCCAGGCACAACCTTGCCGACGGCTGTGCATTCAGCCTCTTCATGTCGATCTGCTTTCCGCACTCATCGCAGATGCCGTACACGCCTTTTGCAATGCGTTTTAGCGCGGCATCGATGTCACGCAGTCCCGTCAATTCATGCCCGAGGATGGCGATGTCGATATCGCTTTGCAGGCTGGCCAGCGCCCAGTCGTCGACCTCGTTCAGCCGGTTCGCCAGCGCAAGCTGCTTTGGATCATCCGAGCAATGCATCTGTTTTTCTACGGCGTGGAGAATGTTTTCCCGTTCGATAAGAAGGCGTTCCTTGAGGTTCTTTACTTTCAGGGTGTCAATCGTTTTCATTGCTTGTTCCGTATGAGGCGAGGCGCCATGAACTTTCCGCATGAAGCGCGAATGTCATTCGCAGGACAGGTTTCCGGCAGCAAGCGCCTTCAGACGCGGCGGATCGAGCACCTCGATCTCGCGGTTCGATACCTTCAGGAACCCGCTCTTCTTGAACCTGGAAAGCAGGCGGCTGATACTCTCGATCGTCAGTCCCAGATAGTTACCGATGTCTTCACGCATCATGCGCAACTGGAAATTGGTAGAGGAATAACCGCGTGCTGCATAGCGCGCACCGAGGTTGACCAGGAAGACGGCCAACCGCTGCTCCGCCCTCATTCCGCCGAGCAGCAGCATCGCATTCTGTTCGCGGGTGATCTCCTGGCTCATCAGACGGTGGAAATGGCGCAGCAGCGTCGGCATGTCGGCAATCAGTTCCTCCAGGCTGGAGAAAGGAATCTCGCAGACCTCGCTGTCTTCCAGCGCCACCGCGCCGCAGTGATGTCTGCCGGTGCCGATGGCATCCATGCCGAGCAGTTCGCCGGGCATCTGAAAACCGGTTATCTGCTGCTCGCCGGCGGAATTGATCTGGTAAGTTTTGAAATGGCCGACGCGTATGGCGTACAGCTTGGTGAAAGGATCAGTCATGCGGTAGAGGTTTCCGTCACGCGGCACCTTGCGGCGACGGCTGATGATCTTATCCAGGCGTTGCATGTCAACGGCTTCCAGTCCCG
>JAQSWC010000243.1 GCA_029266815.1 Paucimonas sp. | reverse complement strand
CGGCAAGTTCAGCCGCACCTACGGCAAGATTGAAATCCGCGCCAAATTCCCGGCGGGCAAAGGCTTTTGGCCGGCCCTGTGGATGCTGCCGGAAGATGCAGCGGGTACCCAGTACGGCACGTGGGCCGCAAACGGTGAGATCGACATCTTCGAAGGCTGGGGCAGCAAGCCCACCAAGGCCGGCCAGACACTGCACTACGGCGGCATGTGGCCCAACAACGTCAATTCAGGCTATGAGTACACCTTCCCCAATTCCGGCACGACCGGCGACTGGCATACCTATACGCTCGAATGGCGTTCGAATGAAATCAAGTGGCTTGTCGATGGCGTGGTCACCTCAACTCAAACGAAGTGGTGGAGTTCCAAGGCACAGCCGCCCGCAAGCGATGCGGATCTCAATGCATGGCCTGCACCGTTCGACAAGCCCTTCTATGTACTGCTGAACCTCGCAGTCGGCGGCAATTTCGACGGCAACCCGGACTCGACCACGCCCAGTCAGGGCGAGATGCAGGTTGACTACGTTCGCTGGTACTCGCTGGCCGACGAAAATCGCGATCCCGGAGCTCGCCCAACCATTCAGTACCCGTGGAGCCCAGTTCCCGCGCGTCCTGCCTTGAATGGCGACCTGATCTACAACTCCTCGTTCGACTGGGAGGCCGGCAACAGCACCGTTGTGCAGTATCCGACTGCGCAAACGGTGGAAGGCGCGACCAATTCCTATTTCTGGAACCTGTTCAAGTTCGGTGGCGATGCCACCGCAAGCAATGACATGGGCGCCCTGAAGGTCAGCATCACCGACCCCGGCTCCCAGAACTGGAACGTGCAGTTGCAGCACAACGGCATTACCGTCACCGGAGGGCGCAAGTACAAGGTGACCTTCGATGCGTGGTCTTCCGTGAATCGCGATCTCACCTACGGTGTGGGCGCCAGCGGAGACAGCCGCGGATTCGAGTCCTATCATGGCGGCGATCAGACGGCTTCGCTGACCACTTCCAGGCAGACGTTCACGCACACCTTCAACATGACTTCGGGTACGAATACCAATGCACGCCTGGTATTCAACCTGGCAGCGGCCGGCACCAACTCGGTGTGGGTCGACAATGTCTCGATCGTGGACGTGGGTGCCGCCGATTCATCAGGCGGGCCTGCGACCGGCGTGAATATTCTGGCAAACGGCGATTTTTCGTCGGGCCTGACCTCCTGGACGAACTGGGACAACGGCGCAAACGGACTTGTCGTCACCAACGACAATGGACAGGCGAAACTCGCGATTGCGAGCGTCGATCCGTCGAACGACTGGAACGTCCAGTTCAACCAGATCAATGTGCCTGTGGTGGCAGGCACCAGTTATACGTTGACGTTTACCGGCTCGGCCAGCTCGCCGAGAACGGTGGCGGTGGTGATCGGCGAGAACGGCGGCAGCTATGCGCGTTACCTGAATAGCACGGCGGCGCTCACGACGAGCACCAATACGTTTACCTATACGTTTACCGCAGCCGTCACCAATCCTGCGGCGCAACTGCAGATCCTGGGCGCGGTGGGTACGGCAGGAGAAAGCTACAACCTCTTCTTCGATAACTTCAGCCTCGTCGCCAATCCGTAAGGATCGGCAGCATGACAATGAAAAGGCAAGGCCATGGGACTTGCTTTTTTTATTTAAGGAAATACGGCGGAGGGTAAATCAGGATCAAGGAAGAAATGCGCAGCAGCCCAGTAACTTGGCAAGTACGGGATAAAATCATGTCGCTTTCCATTGCATTATGGACGCGGCGTCAGTTTGCCGGAACTCTTCCTTCCCCATCAAGGGGCGAAGCTGGGAATTCGCGGAGCTTGGCCTCGCGCCAATGTAGCCGGAATCGCTTGCAAACGATTCGGTGGGCAGGTTGGAATGGAGATGGGTTTCTTCCGCCGAGCGTTACAGCCCATCCCCACCCTAGCCCCCCTCTTGAAGGAAAGGGAATTCAATATGCCAGTACCGGATCAATAACCTTTCGATGACCTCTCCATCAATTCTCGCCATCACCAAACAGCACCCTTCTGCCATCCTGCTTGTGGTGCAATTGCTCGGCATGTTGCTCTATCCGTTTATCGAGAACACCGCTGCAGGGCAAAGCGGCCTGAACGTGCTGGGAATCATCGTCCTTCTGTTTACCATCCGGATGGTGAAGCGCACGCCAGGTGCACTCTGGATCAGCGTATCCCTGGCGGTTCCGATCATCGGCATGCTCGTACTCCAGATGGCTTTCGGCATGCGCCATCTTTTGCCATGGTCGTCGGCAGTGGAAGCATTTTTCTATTTCTATGCGGCGGGCAGCCTGATCGCTTACATGACCGAAGATAATGTCGCCACATCCGACGAATTGTTTGCCGCCGGCGCGACCTTCACGCTGATCGCCTGGGGCTTTACCCATGTTTTCGTCTTGATCCAGGCGCTGCATCCCGGAACCTTCGCGGCCGCCGTCAATGCCGCAGATCCGCGCACCTGGTCCGAGCTGAACTACCTGAGCTTTGCGCTGCTTTCGAGCACAGGCATTGGCGACGTCATTCCCCTCACCGTGCATGCGCGTGCGGTGGCAAGCGTTGAAATGTTCGTGGGATTAATGTACCTGGCCGCTGTGGTGACGCGGCTGGTGGGTATGACGGTGCAGGCTCGCAAATAACTTCTTTTAATGCGTACCCGCCTTAATTTTTTTATGAGCGGCAAGTGAGAATGGAAGCATGCGGACAGAACCGGCTTCCTATCCGTTCGTCGGTGGTACATAAGGCTCGACCAGATCCTGCTCGGCAGGATGATTTCTCGCCACCACTGCGCGAGCGGGCTTGTCCTTGCTGAGGTTGACTGCCTCGTGGGGCACGCCGGGCGGCACGAACAAGAACTCGCCAGCCTCGCTGATCACTTCATTTTCAAGCGATGCGCCCCACCGGGTACGCACCGTTCCTTCCAGCACATAGATTCCGGTTTCGTATCCGACGTGGATATGAGGCTCGGCGCGTGCACCAGGGGGAATAACCACCAGGTGCATGGACAAGCCGGAGGCATTGACGGTGTTGCCGGAAATGCCGACGAAGTACGGCAGACGCTGGCGCGTCATGACTTCGTTATCTGGACGTACTGCTTGAACTTTGGGTTGCGGGTTTTCCATGGAGAGAGACCTTCACGCAATGGGTGTTTTGCATGCGAGTGTACACAAGGGCACACATCGTTCCGGCCCCGATCCGCAGACTCTTTAATGCCGATGCCCGCCTGAGTGGCCGCCTTCATCCGGAGGAATGATGGCGTCGTCGATGGCCTTGGTCTTGAAGAGCGTGAATCCGTTCGCCACCCAGCCGATGTTGTCGTGGATCTGGATGACGTAATTTTTATCAGGCACGGTCACGCCGCCGACAATGAGGTTTTCACCGCGGGTGAAGCTCACCTGGTTTTCAGTCTGGAAGTCTTTCAGGTGGCCATACCACGTGAGATTTCCCTTGCCGTCGTCTTCTACCCGATCCACCACCATGCGTAACGGGCCGCTTGCCTTGGCTTCGTAAATCGGCAGATCCATTTCATCGCCAGGCATGAGGGCTTCTATTTTCAGCGGATCGGTGCGCACGAAGGCGCGGCCGTCCTTCCTGTCTTCATCGTTGAGCGGCAGTTTGGCAGCAACTGAGGCATCGACTTCCCATGCCTTGTCAGATTTCAATGCTTCTGCCACCTCCTTGGGATCGAAGCTGCGGCCCGGTCGGCGCGAAGACATGGTATCGAGCCGCGCGGAAAGCGGAGCTGCCTTGAAAGATGCGGTGTTGTAAGTCAGGCGATCGATTTCCATGCGGGATAACGATGGTGTGCCTGCCGCCGCGGAGGACATGCCCGTCTGGGATGCGGTGAGGGTTGGTCCGGCCTGCGTGCTGTTGACGTCAGCCGCGGCTTTTGCCTGTGAGGGATCCAATGCATTGTCTCGGGCGAAGTACGCCGCGATTCCGATGGCGGCAACAACGGCAATGCCAAGTAGCGCAAGTTTGGGGAGAGTCATGGCATGTCCTGTAACGGGAGTGCGGCGAATAACTTAGTGCAGGTGCACGAGAAGATAATGCCTGGCGTAGCGCTGTATTAGCAGAGTCAGGAACACCAG
>JAQSWC010000242.1 GCA_029266815.1 Paucimonas sp. | reverse complement strand
ACGTCAATGACGGCATCGAACCGATCAAGCTCCGGCAACAGGGCCTCGAAAGAAAGCAGTCCCGGATATTTCATTTTTTTATCAGGGGTTGCAGATGCGGCCATACCGTGTCCAGCAGCAGCGGCTGAGCGGCGGCTGTCGGATGGAGCCGATCGGGCTGGAAAAAAGTCTCATCAGTGCCCAGCTTCGCCAAGAAAAATGGGACCAGCGCTGAAGTGGTTTCCCGTGCCAAGGAAGTAAACATTTTCTCGAAGCGTGATGCATACCCGGCACCGTAATTGGGCGGCATCTTCATGCCGAGTAAAACCACCTTTGCTCCTGCTTTCTGTGACTGCAGAATCATCGTCTTCAGATTCTGTTCTGCGCTCTTGAGCGAAAGGCCACGCAGAGCATCGTTTGCGCCCAGCTCAAGGATGACAATTGCCGGACGGTGTTTTGCCAGCAGGGTTGAGAGCCGCACGCGTCCTCCACCGGTTGTCTCGCCGCTGATGCTGGCATTCACAATTGTCCATTCCGGTTTCTGCTGCTTGAGGCGTTGCGCCAGCAACGGCACCCAGCCACTTCCCTGAGCAAGACCGTATTCCGCAGAGAGGCTGTCGCCGAACACCAGAATGGTTTTTGATGCAGAATACGCATTCATCGAGAGCGCCGCCAGCCCTGAAAACAAGAGCGCCTGCCAAAACAAAGCAATTTTCCGCACCATATGCCACCGATAAAACATGTTTGAAATGTCCGAGCAGAAAGCCGCAGTCGAAGTTGTTGGACTGACCAAAAAAGTGTTCGATGCGGGCGGAGAGTTGACCATACTTGACGACATGAATTTTACCGTGCGCGCGGGTACCACGCTTGCCATCGTTGGCGCCTCCGGTTCGGGAAAGTCCACGCTATTGGGACTGCTGGCAGGTCTTGACCTGCCAAGTTCGGGAACAGTCCGCATAGACGGCATCGACATTTTTTCTCTCACTGAGGATGGACGCGCAGGTCTTCGCAACGCCAAGCTCGGTTTCGTGTTCCAGTCGTTTCAATTGCTCGCACACCTGAATGCGCTGGAAAATGTGATGCTGCCCCTCGAATTGCGAGCCGACGCTGGAGCGAGGGAGAAAGCCTCCGCCATGCTAGACAGAGTCGGTCTCTCGGCAAGGCTGAAGCATTACCCGCGCACGATGTCGGGAGGGGAGCAGCAACGCGTTGCCTTGGCGCGTGCTTTCGTCAGTGAACCACCGCTGCTGCTGGCCGATGAGCCCACGGGGAGCCTTGATGCCGCGACCGGTAAGGCAGTGATTGACCTGATGTTCGAGCTGAATCGCGAACGTGGATCCACGCTGATACTGGTAACGCATGATCCGGCCATAGCCGGACTATGTGCCAGTACGCTGACTTTGGCCGCGGGAAAACGTCTCGGTTAGCGAAGACTCTTTAGCGACGTCAGTCGATTCAGTTCGCTACGGATCGCGGGTATCAATTCGCTGGCGCAGAGGCCGATTTGCCCTCCCAGGCGTTCCGCCATCACTTCGCCGGCTTTTCCGTGAATCCACACGGCAGCCAGTGCGGCCTCCCATGGCGGCATATGCTGGGCAAGCAAGGCGCCGCAAACGCCGGCAAGAACATCTCCGGTTCCTCCTGTCGCAAGCGATGGGTTGCCGGTTGGATTAATAGCGACTGTGCCGTCCGGCTTCGCAATAACCGTTCCGGATCCCTTGAGGATGGCAATCGCATTGAACTTCGTTGCTAGAGTGCGTGCCGTGGCAATCCGGTTTTGCTGCACTTCACGGTTCGACTTTTGCAGCAGGCGGGCAGCCTCGAGCGGGTGCGGTGTGATGATGGCCTGCGGATTGCGTTCATTCAGCATCGCTTGTAAAGAGCCATCCTGAGACAGGAGATTCAGCGCATCGGCGTCCAGCACCAACGGCGATCCAGCGCGAAGCGCAGTGGTCAGCAGGGCCCGGGCGGCTTCATCCGTGCCGAGCCCGGGGCCGACCACCGCAATTGAATTCGACAAGTCCAGGTCTGCCGCGCGACGGCACATGAGTTCGGGATGAGCATAGTCATAGGCCGGCGGTGCGTAAAGAAAGCCGGCAAAGACTTTCCCTGCTCCGCATTGCAATGCCGCGCGTGCTGCAAGTATTACGGCACCCGTCATGCCCTCGGCGCCTCCTCCTACCGACACGCTACCGTGGCTTCCTTTATGGGAATTGTGTTTTCTCGGCGCAAGCGCATGAATGAACATGGCCGGGTCAATCAGGAACAGAGTGGGGTCAGGATAAAGGGAAGCATCGATGCCTAAATCATTGACTTCGATCCGACCCGCATGATCGCGTCCATCGGCAGTGTGCAATCCTGGTTTGTCTCCAATGAAGGTTAGGGTATGCGAGGCATGTATGGCCGCTCCATAGCTGCCCACCACATTGCCATTGTCCGCATCCAATCCGCTAGGTACGTCGATCGCAAGGAGAGGGCAATCCATGGCATTCACGGTATTGATAAGTTCATGCATGTCAGGAGGTATCGGTCGTGACAGGCCGATGCCGAACAGGCCATCGATAACTAGATGCCAGCTCTTGTCTCGGACTTCGGCTATGTCGGGACCGACAATGATCCTGGCGCCCGCTTGTTCTGCGAGGCTCAAGCCGGCCCGACACTCGGCGTTCGCCAGCGGGCTGTCTAGCAGCAGAATCGTGACGCTTTTTTGATGTGCGGCCAGGACATGCGCAGCATGAAATGCATCGCCACCGTTGTTGCCGGGGCCGGCGAGTACCAGGATCTCAGTTCCTGTACCAAGCAATTTCATTGCTGCCTCGGCGATGCTTTTCCCGGCCTGCTGCATCAGGCTGATATCCGGCCGCCTGGCTGCTGCAGCCTGTTCAATCTTCCGTATGTCGGCTACCGAATAAAGAGCGCTCATACGTTTGAGAAAGAAAGGAACTCGATAATGAAGAGCAGTAAGCCGTTTTCCGCTTACCCGAAACGTGACAGCGCAAAGCCATTCACGGGTATGTCGGTTTGGCGGTCGGAGATGATATCGGCCACCAGTTTGCCGGAACCGGCCGCCGCTGCCCAGCCCGTGCTGCCATGGCCGATGTTGACGAATACGTTGCGGATAGGTGTGGCGCCGATCGCCGGCGGCCCATCGGGCAAGGTCGGGCGCAAGCCGCACCAGAAATTTGCGTTTCGGTAGTTGGCGGCATGCGGAAACCAGTCGTCGCCGATCTTGATGAGGGTACGCAACGCAGAGTCGCGTAGCGTCAGGTCACCGTATCCGATCTCCATGATGCCTGCCAGGCGGATTCGGTTGCCCAGCCTCGTGATCGAGACCTGATAAAAATCGTCGGTGATTGTGGCGACAGGAGACTCATCGAAGTTCTTGATCGGAACCGTGGCGGAATATCCCTTGACTGTTTGCGTAGGAATACGCAGGCCAAGCGGAGCGAGCAGCGCTGCGCTGTCATTGCCGGCGGCAACTACCACGGCATCCGCAACGAATTGCTGACTGTCTATCACCAGAGCAACGCGGCCGTACTGTTGTTCGATCTGTTTCACCGAGCTGTGGAAATGGAATTCCACTCCCATGGCTTGCGCCGCATATTTCATTTGTTTCGTGAACAGCGGACAGTTTCCCGATTCCCCTTTGGGGAGATGAAGTGCGCCCGCCAGCGACGTGTCGTTGGAAAGAGCGGGTTCGATGGCACGGGCGCCAGCGGCATCAAGCATCTGATGCGGAACCCCGTGTTCCGCGAGCAGGGCAATGGATGCCTGGGCATGCTCGATATCGCGCTCGCTCCGAAACAGTTGCAGGTGGCCGCTGGTTCTCTCGAATTCGATCTGGTGCTTTGTGTTCAGGCCGTCAAGCACTTCGCCACTGTAGAGGGCAAGCTGTTGCAGGTGCCTTTGGTTGATCAGATAGCGCTCTGGATTGCATTCCTTCTTCATCAGCTTCAGCCAACGCCACAGGCTGCCGTCGAGCGTCGGCTTGATCAGAATCGAAGGATTTGATTTGAAAATTGCGGAAAGCAGTTTTCCGGGAGTCCCGGGGCTTGCCCATGGCACGGCGTAGGCATGCGTGCCAACCCCTGTCGTTCCGAAACTGGCAGTTTCGGCTACATTGCTTCGGCGTTC
>JAQSWC010000241.1 GCA_029266815.1 Paucimonas sp. | reverse complement strand
ATGTACCGTATCTCGACAGAGAACGCTGACGGAAAGGAGTATCCGGAATTGTTAAAGCGGCGGAGAATGGTCGCCCGGAACACGGGCGAGATAATAGGTCAGCATGCTCGCCAGCGAGCAAAACAGCCAGATGCAGAAAAAGCCGACGGTATAGATCGCAATCGGCGAGAGGTCCACTTGGTTATGGAAAAACGAGATGTCGGCCGGGTCGATCACAGAAAAAAGAAAGCCCTCGGCCACGATCGCGACGAGAAACGCCGGCCACAGGATGATCATTGCGAGCCTCATGGCACCCCCCTACTTCGAGGCCGGCGCATCGGATTCGATGCGGACTTTCTGCTGCGCCGGCCAGCCCCAGCTTCCTTCCAGGCGCCAGTCGCGGCGCTGGTTTTCCACTACCACCTGCCATCGCGCCATGTCCAGCATCGGCAAGGGAATCGTGAAGGATCCGTCAGCACCTGAATTGACGCTGAACTGAAGGTCCTTCTCCGGGAGCGTGGAATGGACCAGGCGAACGGTTATTTTCTCGCTATAGGGAGCTGCATGACTTGCCAGCTTGCCGGACAGCGTGCCGGAGGCAGGATCGTAACGAAGATCGACGCTCAGGCCGAGCGCTGAAGCTGCCCGGTCGCGGCGCAAGTCCTGATTGATGGCCTTGCCTTGCTTGTAATAATCGCCTACTACCAGCGCATCCGATTGCACGAAGGACAGCCAGATGGTGTAGCTACCGGCAATCACGACCAGCAACGGGCCGAGCATGAGAAGCCACGGCCACAACTGCGCATACCAAGGTTTCACTGGCTGAGCGGGACCACGAAGGGAGTGGAAAGGTGACATGAGTGGCTCCATTTATCTCGGTACGAAAAATACGGCTTTTTCTTTCACTTGCAGCCGTTCAGCATCCAGGGCCTGGACTTCAAACTGAATCCTGTTCGATCCCTTCTGTCCCTTGCCCTGATCGGTCTGCACCCTTACCGGCACCGCCCGTGACTCGGTGCCTGCGAGCTCCACCTCTCCGGCGGACACAAGCCGGACCGTATCAAGGCCGGACACCGTGATCCGGTACCGATGCGGTTTTTCATCAGTGTTCATGATCTGCAGGCGATAGACGTTTTCGATCGAACCGTCATCCACTTCCCTGCCCATCGAACCACGATCGCGGATCACGTCCACCTTGAGCGGCGTGCGGGTGAACAGCGAACCCAGGAACACGCCCACGATGAGAAGCAGTATGCCGCTGTAAATCAGCACGCGCGGGCGCAGCACTCGCCGGCGAAGCTGCTTCATCGACATGCTGTTCTTCATGGCATTGTCGGTTGAATAGCGGATCAGGCCTCGTTCGAATCCAACCTTGTCCATCACGCTGTTGCAGGCATCGACACAGGCGGCGCAGCCTATGCACTCGTATTGCAGGCCGTTGCGGATGTCGATGCCGGTCGGGCATACCTGTACGCACATGGTGCAGTCGATACAGTCGCCCAGCTCAGGACCTTTCACAGGCGTCCTGCGCAACGCTCCGCGGGGTTCGCCACGCTCGCGGTCATAGGTGATGATCAGCGTGTCCTTATCGAACATGGAACTCTGGAAGCGTGCGTAGGGACACATGTACTTGCACACCTGTTCACGCAGCCAGCCGGCGTTGCCGTAGGTCGCCAAGGCGTAGAAAAGTATCCAGAAAATTTCCCAGCCGCCGAGCGCCGCTGTGGCGATTTCGCGGCTGAGCAATTCAATCGGCGTGAAGTAGCCGACGAAAGTGAAACCGGTCCACAATGCCACGCCGCCCCATGCGGCATGCTTGGCAGTCTTCTTCGCCAGCTTGGAGAGTGAAGCAGGCTGTTTGTCGAGCCGCATGCGCGCACTGCGCGACCCCTCTATCCTGCGCTCGATCCACATGAAGATTTCGGTGTAGACCGTCTGTGGACAGGCGAAACCGCACCATACCCGTCCCGCCACCGCGGTGGCGAGGAAAAGCAGATAAGCGCAGATGACCAGCAGCACGGCGAGGTAGATGAAGTCCTGCGGCCACAGCACCAGTCCGAAGATGTAAAACTTGCGGGCGGCCAGATCGAACAGTACAGCCTGCCGGTCGTTCCACTGCAGCCAGGGAAGTCCATAGAAGACGAGCTGCGTCGCCCACACGCAAAACCAGCGCAGGCTGGCATAGCGCCCGGAGATTTCGCGCGGATAAATTTCTTCCCTCGCGGCATACATCCTGATCACTTGTTCCTTTGGGGCGGCGCTGCTCATCTTTGCTTCTTCATCCTTTCAACAGGTGTTCCATTCCAAGGCGCGTGCTTACTTTGCGCGCGCCGTATTGTCGTTGGAAAGACTCCATACATAGGAGGCTAGTACATGCACCTTCGCTTCGCCGAGGAAATCATCGAAGGCAGGCATGGCGTTGGTGCGGCCCTTGCGGATGGTTTCCATGATGGTGTCCACGCTGCCGCCGTACAGCCAAACCTTGTCCGCCAGGTTAGGCGCACCGAGCGCCTGGTTGCCGCTGCCATCCGCGCCGTGGCAAGCTGCGCATGCCGCAAATTTTTCCTTGCCGAATACCGCTTTGATCGGGTCGGAGGTCGTACCGGACAGGCTGCGCACGTAGTGGGCAACGTTCTCCACATCCTTGTCCGAACCGAGCGCCGCAGCCATCGGCGGCATCTGTCCGTTACGGCCCTTCAGGATGGTGGCCTTGATGGTTTCCGGCGTGCCGCCGTACAGCCAGTCCCGGTCGGTCAGGTTCGGATATCCCTTGTTGCCGCGTGCATCCGAGCCGTGGCATTGCGCGCAGTATGTGAGGAACAGACGTTCGCCGATGGCATGTGCCTGCGGATCGGCAGCCACAACTTTCATGTCCTGCCGGAGATACTGGTTGAACAAGGGCGCGTAGTCACCTTCGGCTTTCTTGATCTCCGTCTGATAGGCACCGCTCGACTGCCATCCGAGCTTGCCGGCATAGCTGCCGAGACCGGGATAGAGAACCAGATAAGCCAGGCCGAACACGATGGTGATATAGAACAGCCACATCCACCAGCGCGGCATCGGCGTATTCAGCTCGGTCAGATCCTCGTCCCACACATGGCCGGTGGTGCCGACCTTGCCGGTGGCCGCTTCTTCCTTGGAGATCTTGTGGGTTGATTGCGACCATAGGAAGATGCCGCAGCCGACGATGCTGATCAGCGTCAGCACCGCAATGTAGAGGTTCCAGAATTGACTGGTGAAATCAGCCATGATGCAACCCTCCCTGCTCTGAATACATCAGGACTTCATCATCGGCGAACGGCAAGCGGGCCGCCTCGTCGAATGCCGGTTTGCGAGAGGGCATGAAAGACCACCACAGAATGCCGATAAAGGTGAGAAAACTGACGACTGTCATGGCGCTGCTGGCGTCATTGAAAATGTTTGCGAGGGCCACGATTTATTTCCTTTGCTTGATCAAGGTTCCCAATCCCTGCAGGTAGGCGATCAGCGCATCCTGCTCCGTTTTTCCTTCGAGTTCGGCGGGAGCCGCCTTTATCTCTTCATCGGTATAGGGGACATTCAGCTTTTGCAGCGCCCGCATTTTCGGCACCACCTCAGCCGGCACCAATTTGGTCTTGCCCAGCCACGGGTAGCCCGGCATGTTCGATTCCGGCACCAGGTCGCGCGGGTTATCGAGATGGGCACGATGCCATTCATCGCTGTAGCGGCCGCCCACACGGGCCAGATCGGGGCCCGTACGCTTGGAGCCCCACTGGAATGGATGGTCGTAGACGAATTCGCCGGCCACCGAGTAATGTCCGTAACGTTCGGTTTCAGAACGGAAGGGACGGATCATCTGCGAGTGGCAGTTGTAGCAGCCTTCGCGTATGTATACGTCGCGTCCCACCAGGCGCAGCGGAGAATACGGCTTCAGCCCCGCCACCGGTTCGGTCGTCGATTTTTGGAAAAACAGCGGAACGATTTCAACGAGGCCGCCGATGCTGATCACCACCAGCACCAGGCCAATCAGGAGCCAGGGGTTCTTCTCTATCCATTCATGTGAAAATTTCATTGCTATTCCTCAGTTCATGCATGTGCGGGGAGTACGGCAGGTATGCGTGTAGCAGCCGGCTGGCTGCCGCGCATCGTCATCCAGGTGTTGTAGGCCATCACTCCCATGCCGGA
>JAQSWC010000240.1 GCA_029266815.1 Paucimonas sp. | reverse complement strand
GATCGCCTTGACGGGTTACGGCATGCCCGGCGATATCATTCGGGCCCGCGAAGCCGGTTTCGATGCGCATCTGCTCAAACCGGCACGTCTGGAGGAAGTGTTGAAGCTGATCGAGCTGGCACCTAAACCGGTCCGGCAGTGATCGGCAGTGCGTCGAAACCCGGCAGTAACAAAAAGGCCCCGTGTGGGCCTTTTTATTTGTGGTGCTGTCACAGCATGCCATTCTTTTTACTGCGCAATGTTCTAAAGATATAGGAAAGGTTTTGGATCTGGCTGCCGCTCGACGCGCATCGTAGTCAGGTGCTGCGCCTGCCTTTTCTCCAACTACAGATCCACAGCATGATGCTCCATTGAATTCCCGTGATGCCTGCCGGTCTGAAAAACAGACGAGACATAGAAAGGGCTTATGCAGACGGAACACTGGTTTTTGCTGATCGGCGGACTCATGCTGGCGCGAGGCCTGGGCGCTTCCACCATCATGCGGCTGCCGCTTACCGCGGCCATTGTCTACCTCGCTGTCGGCCTTATTCTTGGGCCTACCTTTCTCGGTATTTTTCATTTCAATCCGCTGAAACAATCCGCGATCCTTGAGGTGTTAACCGAGATCGCCGTACTGATCTCCCTATTTTCGGCGGGCGTAAAAATGCCGGTTCCCATCAATGCAAAGCGCTGGAACCCGCCAATCCGCCTGGCATGGCTGTCGATGACCGTGACGGTGGGACTGGTGGCGGCATTTTCCTACTTCGTTCTCGGACTTCCGATCGGCGCCGGCGTACTGCTGGGCGCCGTCCTTGCGCCCACCGATCCGGTACTGGCAACCGATGTGCAGATACGGCATGCCGGCGACAAGGATCAGTTGCGCTTCCTGTTAACCAGCGAAGCGGGAATGAACGACGGCAGCGCATTCCCGTTCGTCATGCTCGGCCTTGGTCTGCTCGGCCTGCATGACATCGGGCCGTTCGGACTCAAGTGGCTCGCGATAGACGTGCTGTGGGCAACCATCGGCGCGGTGCTGATCGGCATTATCTGCGGCATGGCGGTGGCCAAAGTGGGATGGATGTTGAGAAGCGGCGATGAAAAGTTTGAAATGCTGGACGATCTGGTGGGGCTCGGACTGATTGCCGTCGCCTACGGCGTATGCCTGTGGGCCAATGCATGGGGATTCCTCGCTGTTTTTTTTGCCGGCGTGGCACTGCGCCACACGGAGCTGATCCTGGCCGGCGCCCCTAAGGACCGTCAGGGATTCCTTGAAGACGACATGAATAAGTCCGAAGCAGCCGCAACCAGCCCGGACCATACGCCGCCCCTGACCGTCAGCTCCGAGGCACTGGTTTTCAAGGAACACCTGGAACGTCTTTCGGAATTGACGCTGGTGCTGCTGATCGGCGGCATGGTGTATCTCGGCGAGTGGAGCTGGCGCGCGGTAGGCGTGGCGCTATTCCTTTTCGTGATTGCGCGGCCCATCAGCGTGTTCGTCGGCTTGCTCGGTTCAGGCGTCCCGCTGAAGGTCAAGGCCATCTCCGGCTGGTTCGGTGTTCGCGGCATCGGCTCGGTGTATTACCTGATGTATGCCATCCAGCATGGATTGCAGGAACCTATTGCGGTCGAACTCACGCAGATCACGCTCACTGTTGTCATGCTCTCAATCTTCATTCATGGCGCGACGGTCAAGCCGATCATGGAGCGGTTCTGGGTAAGAAAATAAATGAGGTGCAGTGAGAATGAAGAAGCGGAGTAACAGCATTCGATCAACCATCATTCCCACATGAAACGTGCTCCTAACATGCCCGGTTCGCGCGCAGAAACGCTGGCACTGGCAAAGCAGCGGCTCTCCATCGTCCACCGCTGGGAATCATGGCTGGAAACGCCGATGGCATTCCTCGCCGTGGTGTGGCTTTGCTTGATGGTAGTGGAACTGGTGTGGGGACTGAACCGCTTCGGCGAACGGGTCACGACCGCAATATGGATCGTCTTCATCATCGACTTCGCGATTCGCCTGAGTCTGGCGCCGCGCAAGCTCAGATTCATCCGCCGCAACTGGCTGACCGCCATCTCGCTGCTACTTCCGGCGCTGCGCATTGTCCGCATCACCAGGGTATTCCGCGCGCTGAGCCGGCTGCGGGGCCTGCAACTGGTGCGCGTGCTGGGTTCCGTCAACCGCGGCATGAAGTCGCTGGGCAACACGATGCGGCGCCGCGGCTTCGGTTACGTGGCGGCGCTCACCGTGATGGTGACCTTCGCCGGCGCTGCGGGCATGTACCACTTCGAAAAGGATGTTCACACCGGAAGCGGCTTGAACGATTTCTGGACCACCCTGTGGTGGACGGCAATGATCATCACCACCATGGGAAGCGAGTACTGGCCGAAAACCGCGGAGGGCCGGGCGCTCTGCCTGCTGCTGGCCGTGTATGCCTTCTCCATCTTCGGCTACTTCACTGGCGTCGTCGCCACCTTCTTCATCGGGCGTGATGCCGCGGAGTACGAAACCGCCACCATCAATCGACAGGACCTTGAAGCCCTGAAGGCGGACATGGCGAAGCTGCAAACCCTTCTGGAGCGCCGGCAAAAACATGAGTAAATCATCCCGGCATACCCGGCAAAACAAGCTTCTCATTGCGATCCGGTCCAGCCTGTGGTTTTTCCCGGTAGCGATCATCCTGCTCATGGCCGTGCTTGCCATTGTGCTCGTGGAAATCGATCGGCACTATCACCAGGAGCTGTCCCGGTGGTGGCCGCGTTTCTTCGCCACCGATGCCGAAGGCGCCCGCGCAATGCTCACGGCGATTGCCAGTTCCATGGCCACCGTCGCCGGTGTCGCCTTTTCCATCACGATCGTTGCGCTGGTGCTGGCGTCGACGCAGTACTCGTCGCGCGTACTGCGCACCTTCATGCGCGACAGGGCGACCCAGATCGTGCTGGGGATGTTTATCGGCACCTATCTCTACTGCCTGCTCGTATTGCGCACCATGAGCGCGGGCACGCAAGGGCCGCCGCCGGCGCTGGCCGTCCTCGGCGGACTGATACTGGCCATCCTTTCCACGGCTCTGTTTATCTTTTTCATTCACCATATTTCATCTTCTATCCAGGCGTCCGAGATTGCGGCGCGCATCGCCCACGAAACGCTTCACTCCATTGATTCCGTTTTCCCGGAAGAAGATGACGGGACGAGCGCATCGGACGATTACTGCGAAACGCTCGAAGCAAGTGCATGGCAGCCGGTGCCGGCGGAAACAATGGGTTATATACAGAGCGTCGACTTCCAGGCCCTGGCGGAACTGGCGGGGAAGTACGGAACCGTCGTGCGCATGGAGCGGGCCATCGGCGAATTTGTCGCACCGGGAATCCCGATTGCCTGCCTGGCATCGGCAAACGCGGTAACCCAGGCAGCCGTGCACGAGTTCAACGAGGCGTATGGCGTTTCCAGTTATCGCACCATTGAACAGGACCCCTCATTCGGAATCCGGCAGCTGGTGGATATTTCATTGAAAGCCCTGTCGCCAGGCATCAATGACACGACCACGGCAATTACCTGCGTTGATTACCTGTCGGTGATATTGAGCCGATGCGCGCAACGGCGCATGTGCGTTCCATTGCGCTTCGAGGCCGCCAAGCCGCGGGTGATACCGAAGACTCCCGACTTCGCCGACCTGGCATCCCTGTCTTTCCTGCAGATTCTCGAAAACGCCAAAGCCAATACGGAAGTCATTTGCCGGCTGCTGACCGCCATCGTCCAGGTGTCGCGGCTTGTGAAAGAACCGGCCAAGGGCAGGGCGCTGAATTTCTGGGCAGCAGTCATTGAAGAAACTGCGGGACGCCACGTGAAGGAACCTCATTCACTGCATAAAATCGGCGAACATCTGAGCATGGTAAAAATCGCGCTTGCGCAAATGCAACCGGATAGTCATTCCGCTTTGTAGGAAATTAATACACAACCGTCTCCGCCCTTCCGGCTGTCGTAGTCCGATCTTTTCGATAACGCGGACATGCAAGCCGGCACTACTGCAGCGGATGAACGGGCAAACTCCGCTTATGTGCCGAAACGCGGAAAAACCGCAGCACGGTCTGCATCACATGGGCACTGACATCCTTCCCTTCCAGGAAGTCATCGATTTCGTCGTAAGTGATTCCGAAGGCCGCTTCATCGGGTTTCAACGGCGCC
>JAQSWC010000008.1 GCA_029266815.1 Paucimonas sp. | reverse complement strand
GAAGTGGCGCAGAATCCCCGCGCCCGTTCCGCTGTCATGCGCGTTGCAGAAAAGCTGCCGGTACTGGAGGCGACGCGATGAGCGGGCGCATCAATGTCGTGCTGCTGATCGCGCTGGTGCTGTGCGCACTGTCGCTGGTGAATTCGCAGTACCAGGCGCGCCGCCTCTTCATTGAATTGGAGCGTGCGCAATCCCTGTCGAAGCAGCTTGATATCGAGTGGGCGCAGCTCCAGCTCGACCAATCCACGCTGGGCAAGCATGCCCGCATTGAGGCGGTAGCTCGCCGCGAGCTGCAGATGGTGCCCGTGACGCCGGCTCGCACCCAATATCTCACTCCGGGGGCGAAGTGATTCCGCGCACTCCTCGCACAGCCGCCGCCAAGGGCGTACCGTTTTCGGCCAGCCCGGTGCTGGAGGTCAAGCTTCCTTCATGGCGTTCACGGCTGGTGCTGTTCTCGCTGTTCGCGGCGTTTGCGGCCCTCGCCGGCCGGGCGCTTTGGCTGCAAGGCATCTCGACCGAATTCCTGCAAAAGCAGGGCGAGTCGCGTTATGCGCGCACGCTGGAACTTCCCGCCACGCGCGGCAAGATTACCGACCGCGACGGGCATGTACTCGCCTCCTCGATCCCGGTCAAAGCGATCTGGGCCATACCGGAAGATGCGCTGGGTGCTCCGCCGGAGAAACTGCGCGAACTTGCAGGGCTGCTTGGAATGAGCAATGCAGACCTGCGCAAGAAACTCGATTCCGACCGCAGCTTTGTTTACCTTAAGCGGCAGGTGGAACAGGACATCGCTACCAAGATCGTCAAGTTGGGCATACCCGGCATTGAAACGCGCAAGGAATACAAGCGCTTCTATCCCGAAGGCGAGGTCATGGCCCATATCGTCGGCTTCACCAATGTGGAAGACGTCGGGCAGGAGGGCATGGAGCTCGCCGAACATCGGAATCTGGCCGGCGTGACCGGCAGCCGCCGCGTGATCAAGGACCGGCTCGGCCATATCGTGGAAGACATCGGTGCCATTCGCGATCCGCATGACGGCAAGGATCTGGCGCTCTCGATTGACAGCGCGATCCAATACATCGCCTTTTCGCAATTGAAGGAAGCGGTCGAAAAGCACCGTGCAAAGGCTGGCGGCGTTGTCGTGCTGGATGTGAAAACGGGGGAGATACTGGCGCTTGCCAACCTGCCGACCTACAACCCGAACAACCGCTCGTCGCTAACCGGCGCGCAATTGCGCAATCGGGTACTGACCGATACTTTCGAGCCCGGCTCTACACTGAAGCCGTTTACCGTTGCCCTTGCGCTCGAAACCAATCGCGTGCGTCCGGATACCATGATCCAGACCGCGCCAGGCCGCATGACGATAGGCAGTGCGACGATTGGCGATGCTCACCCACACGATGTATTGAGCGTGGCGCAGGTGATCGAGAAGTCATCCAACGTCGGCACCGCGAAGATGGCCCTGCAGATGCCGCCGCAGGAAATGTGGGACCTGTTCACTACGGTCGGTTTCGGTCAGCAGCCGAAGCTCGGTTTCCCCGGCGCGGTAGCGGGTCGCGTGCGCCCCTACAAATCCTGGCGCCCTATCGAGCAGGCAACCATGAGCTACGGACATGGCATTTCCCTGTCGCTGATCCAGGTGGCGCATTCCTACCTGATCTTCGCGCGTGACGGTGATCTCATTCCGCTGTCGTTCCGCAAGCTGTCCGAGGCGCCGGCTGGCCACCATGTGCTAAGCCCGAAAACTGCGCGCGATATGCGTGCGATGCTGGAGTCTGCAGCTGGGCCTCAAGGCACGGCGCCGCGTGCGCAGGTGCCAGGCTATCGCGTTGCCGGCAAGACGGGCACTGCGCACAAGCTGGAGGGCGGGCGCTATGTCAATAAATATGTCGCATCGTTCGTTGGCTTTGCGCCGGTATCCAATCCGCGTGTCGTCATCGCCGTCATGATCGATGAGCCTTCCAACGGAAAGCATTACGGAGGCGAAGTGGCGGCGCCGGTTTTTGCATCAGTGGCCGCGAATACCTTGCGCGCACTGAACGTGGCGCCGGACTCTTCCGTGACCGACATTATCATTCCGAGCGATGCGGTACGGGAGAGCATGTAATGACCCGCACCGTAGACAACGTGAACGACATCGTGGCCTGGCTGAAAGGTGTTGCGCCTTCCGCACGACTTTCCGCTGATTCCCGGCAGATCGGCAGCGGTGATGTCTTTTTTGCATTCCCCGGCGAAGGCGCGGACGGCCGGAGCTTCGTTGCATCGGCAGTCGAGCACGGCGCTGCGGCCGTTGTGTACGAAGCCGACGGTTTTTCATGGCCGCAGCACATGGATGTACCGCATCTGCCGGTGCCCGGATTGCAGCGTCTGGCGGGACCGCTTGCCAATGCCTTCTACGAGCGCCCTGACATCGGCATGTTGTCGATTGCGGTGACCGGCACCAACGGCAAGACCTCCTGCACGCAGTGGCTGGGAAATGCGCTGTCGCGTCTCGGTGAGCGTACGGCAGTGATCGGCACGCTCGGTGTGGGCATCTACACCGCCGGCAAGCATGGCGATTTTGCCGAAACCGGTTACACGACGCCGGATGCGGTGCGGCTGCAAAGCCGGCTGGTGGAATTGCGCCAGTCCGGCGTAGATGCGTTGGCGATAGAAGCGTCGTCCATCGGCCTGGACCAGGGGCGGTTGGATGGCCTGCATGTCGATATTGCGGTGTTCACCAATCTCACGCGCGATCACCTGGACTACCACGGCGACATGCAGAATTACGAGGCTGCCAAGCAGAAGCTGTTTGCATGGCCAGGCCTGCGGCACGCGGTCGTCAATCTCGACGACGATGCGGGTGTGCGGCTCGTCGAGCATATCCAGCGGCACTCGCCGGATGTCGCCATCAGCGGCTACACGCTGAAAGAGCTCGGAGTTGACGGCATCAACATCTTGCGTGCCTCCGATATCCGCAACAGCCACGGCGGCACGGTATTCCAATTGCATGCCGGTCCGGATTCGCATCAGGTTCGAGCCCAACTGGTCGGCAAATTCAATGTCAGCAACCTGCTTGCAGTGATCGGTGCTCTGCTTGCTAAGGGCATTTCCCTGCACGACGCTATCGAAGCCGCGGAAGAATTGACGCCGGTTCCGGGCCGCATGCAATTGCTTGGCGGTCAGGATGCGCCGCTGGTAGTGATCGATTATGCGCACACGCCGGACGCGCTGGAAAAGACCCTGCGTGCGCTTCGCGAGGTGGCAAACGAACGCAATGGCAAGGTGTGGTGTGTCTTCGGCTGCGGCGGCGACCGCGATCCTGGCAAGCGCCCGCAGATGGGTGCAGCCGCCATGGCCGCCGACCAAGTGCTCGTCACCAGCGATAACCCGCGGAGCGAAGAACCGAAAGCCATCATCCGGCAGATTGTTGCCGGCATAGAAGCATCAACCAATAAAGCGATGGAAATTGAAGACCGTGCCGCAGCCATACTGTGGGCCGTACGGCATGCGGGCAAGCAGGACGTAGTACTGCTTGCCGGGAAGGGGCACGAGACCTATCAGGAAATCAAGGGCAAGAAGCTGCCGTTCCTGGATGCCGATCATGCCGCGCTGGCACTGGCTGCGCGAGCCACGATGATGGGGGCCGCATGATGAAATCGACACTGGCAGCCTTGCAGCCGTCGTTAAGCAACGCGCGATTGACGCGCGATGCAGCATTCGACGGCGCGTCCACGGACAGCCGCGCGGTTGCTCCGGGCAACCTGTTCATCGCTTTGCGCGGCGAACGTTTCGATGCCAACGATTTTCTTCCCGATGTGGCGGCCCGCGGCGTCGCGGCCGTAGTGGCTGAGAGATTGCCAGACGGATTCACCTTGCCTGCGCTCGTGGTACCGGATGCGCGTGTCGCTCTGGGAGAAATAGGACGTTTTTGGCGCACACAGTTTGCCATTCCAGTCATCGGCGTCACCGGCAGCAACGGCAAGACGACAGTGAAGGAAATGATCGCATCGATTCTCAACGCGGCGTTCGGCGACGAATATCTTGCGACACGCGGCAACCTTAACAATGAAGTCGGCGTGCCGCTGACGCTGTTCCGCCTGAACGCGCAATGCCGTGCCGCCGTCATTGAGCTCGGCATGAATCATCCCGGCGAGATTGGCATCCTGTCGTCCATCGCATTGCCGACCGTCGGCTTGGTCAACAATGCCCAGCGCGAACACCAGGAATTCATGGAAAGCGTGGAAGCCGTGGCAAAGGAAAACGGATCGGTGATCCGCTCGTTGCCGGAAGACGGCGTGGCCGTGTATCCCGCTGACGATGAGTACACAGCATTGTGGCAAGGGTATGCCGCGGAAAAGAGCCGGCGCAGCATCACGTTCGGCCTGACAGATAGCGCAGACGTACGCTGTACCTATCGTCCGAATGATTTCGGCAGCGACTTGCGAGTCACGGCCCTTCGGCAGGATTTCGACGTGCAATTATCAGCGGCGGGCGTTCACAATGTACGCAATGCTTTGGCCGCCATTGCATGCTCTCTTGCTGCAGGAATCAGCATGGAGGCAATCTGCAAAGGGCTGGAAGCATTTGCTCCAGTCAACGGTCGATTGCAGCGCAAGAAAGCGGTGAATGGCGCGCTCGTGATCGACGATACCTATAACGCCAACCCGGATTCGGTTCGCGCGGCAATCGACGTGCTGGCCAATATGCCGTCTCCGCGTTTGCTGGTGCTCGGAGACATGGGCGAGGTCGGCGACGATGGGCCGGAATTTCATGCCGAAGTGGGTCAATACGCGAAAAGCCGCGGCATAGACCACCTCTTCACGCTTGGCGAACTGGCATCGCATTCAACCTCTGCATTTGGCAGCGGAGCAGCGCACTTCACTGATGCCGGCGTGCTCGGCAACGAAGTGGAAAAGGCATTGCCCGCAGGCGCCACTGTGCTCGTCAAAGGATCTCGCTTCATGAAAATGGAGCGCATCGTGCAGCATCTCATCGGTCAATCACCTCAGGAAACACATTAATGCTGCTCTGGCTCGCACAATATTTTCAGCAGGACATCGGTGCTTTCAGGGTGTTCAGTTTCATCACGTTCCGCGCGGTGTTCGCGACACTGACGGCACTGGCGATCGGCCTGATTGCCGGCCCCGCGGTGATCCGCATGCTGGCGCGCATGAAGATCGGCCAGGCCGTGCGCGCTTACGGCGTCGAGACGCACTTGGTGAAAAGCGGCACGCCGACGATGGGCGGTGCGCTGATCCTGATCGCCATCGGCGTTGCCACGCTCTTGTGGTCCGACCTGACCAACCGTTTCGTCTGGATCGTATTGATCGTGACGTTCGGCTTCGGCGCAGTTGGCTGGGCGGACGATTATCGAAAGGTGGTGTACAAGGATCCGGAAGGCATGCCCTCGCGCCAGAAATTCTTCTGGCAATCCCTGATCGGCATCGTGGCCGCCATCTATCTGGCCTTCTCGGTATCGGCGCCGACCAACACCCAGGTATGGAACCTCTTCGTAGAATGGGTACAGTCGGGTTTCAGCCTGGACCTGCCGCCGAAGGCCGACCTCATCGTGCCTTTCTTCAAAACGATCAGCTATCCGCTGGGCGTGTGGGGTTTCATGGCATTGACGTTTTGCGTGATCGTCGGTTCATCGAATGCAGTGAACTTCACTGACGGCCTCGACGGTCTTGCGATCATGCCGACCGTGATGGTCGGCAGCGCGCTCGGTTTAATTGCTTATCTCACCGGCAGCGTGACGTATGCGAAGTATCTGTTCATTCCGTACATACCCGGCGCCGGGGAATTGCTGATTTTTTGCGGCGCGATTGCCGGCGCCGGACTGGCGTTCCTGTGGTTCAACGCTTATCCCGCGCAAGTATTTATGGGTGACGTCGGCGCGCTCGCGCTGGGTGGCGCGCTCGGCACGATTGCCGTGATTGTGCGTCAGGAGATTGTGCTCTTCATCATGGGCGGCATCTTCGTGGTGGAAACACTCTCCATCATGCTCCAGGTGAGCTATTTCAAGTACACCAAGAAACGGTACGGCGTCGGCCGCAGGATCTTCCTGATGGCGCCGCTGCACCACCATTTCGAAAAAAAGGGCTGGAAAGAGACGCAGGTGGTGGTGCGTTTCTGGATTATCACGATGATGCTGGTGTTGTTCGGACTATCGACTCTGAAACTGCGATGAACTACGAAGGCAAATACGTTCTGGTACTCGGGCTCGGCGAATCGGGCCTGGCGATGGCGCGCTGGCTGAAGCGTGGCGGCGCCCATCTGCGCGTGGCCGACACGCGAGAAGCACCGGAGCGCTTCGCGGCATTACGGGAGCATGCTGCGGATGCGGAATTCATCGGCGGTGCTTTCGATGCTGCGCTGCTCGAAGGCATCGACTTCGTCGCCGTGAGTCCGGGCCTGGCGCCGAATCGGGAGCTCGCTGCAATTCTGCCGGCAGCGGCGGAGAAGAACATCCCCGTCTGGGGCGAGATCGAACTGTTTGCGCAGGCGCTGGCAGCCTTGAAGGAAGAGCGCGCCTATGCGCCTAAGGTCGTCGCCATTACCGGCACCAACGGCAAAACCACCGTCACCAGCCTCACCGGCCTGCTGTGCCGCCGTGCCGGATTGACAGTCCAGGTGGCGGGCAATATCAGCCCCGCAGCGCTAGACGTCCTGCGCGATGCGCTCGACAATGACAGCCTGCCGCAGGCATGGGTGCTGGAACTGTCGAGCTTCCAGTTGCATACCACCTACAGTTTGCAGGCGGATGCAGCAACGGTGCTCAACATCACACAGGACCACCTCGACTGGCACGGCGACATGGAAAGTTATGCCGAAGCCAAGGCGCGCATCTTCGGCGCGCACACGATCCGCGTCTTGAATCGCGACGATGCGCGGGTGATGCAGATGGCTTCGCCGCTGGCGGCAGTTGTCACCTTCGGTGCCGATGCGCCCGACCAGCCGGACTGCCTTGGCCTGGCGAATGAAAACGGCATGCAGTGGCTGATGCTGGCAACGTCGGAAGACGACGGTGGCGCAAAGAAGCGCCGCCGCAAGGAAAGCCAGGAAGAAGCCGAGCTGCTGTTTTCCCGCCTGATGCCCTCGGACGCATTGAAAATACGCGGCCGCCACAATGCCATGAATGCCCTGGCTGCGCTGGCCTTGTGCCGCGCTGTCGGCTTGCCTCTGGCTCCGCTGCTGCACGGTCTGCGCGAGTATGCGGGCGAGCCGCATCGGGTTGAATTGATTGCCACTATCAGTGGTGTCGAGTATTACGACGACAGCAAGGGAACCAATGTCGGTGCGACGGTCGCGGCCTTGAACGGACTGGGAGCGAACTTCAATGGTTCCGGTCGCATCGTGCTGATTGCCGGCGGCGATGGCAAGGGGCAGGAATTTGCGCCCCTGGCCGAGCCGGTGGCGAAGTACGTGCGCGCCGTGGTGCTGATCGGTAAGGATGCGCAGGCCATACGCGAATCGCTGCAACAGGCGAACGTCGAATTGCTGGACTGCGCGACGCTAGAGGAAGCGGTTCGCCGTGCAGCGGAAACCGCGCAGGCAGGCGATGTAGTGTTGCTGTCACCCGCCTGCGCCAGCCTGGACATGTTCCGGAATTACGCGCATCGCGCTCAGGTGTTTGCGGATGAAGTGCGCGAAGTCGCGCTGGAGCGCGGGGAGATGCCTGCATGAAGCTGGCCTTGCCTTCTTTCTTTGCCGCCAGCGAAGCGGCCTCGGCCAACCGTTATGCGCAGCGCTCGCGCATGATGGAATACGACCAGCCTCTGGTATGGGTCGTATTGCTGCTGATGCTGTTCGGCATGGTGATGGTCTACTCGGCTTCGATTGCCCTGCCGGATTCACCTAAATATGCGAACTACAAGAATTCGCATTTCCTGATGCGTCAGGCAACCTTCGTCGGCGTGTCGTTGCTGGCAGGCCTGCTCGCGTTTCGCGTGAGAGTGGAAACTTGGCGCCGTCTTGCGCCTTGGTTCTTCGTGGCTACTCTGGTTCTACTGGTGCTGGTACTTGTGCCCGGTATCGGCAAGGGCGTCAACGGCGCCAGACGCTGGATCGCATTCAAAGGCTTCAACATCCAGCCTTCGGAGCTGATGAAGTTGTTCGTTGTGCTGTACGCAGCCAGCTACACCGTGCGCAAGCAGGAATACATGCACAAGCTGACCAAGGGTTTCATGCCAATGGCCGCGGCAATCGGTTGTGTCGGTCTGCTGTTGCTGCTCGAACCCGATCTCGGCGCCTTCGGCGTCATCGTCTGCATTGCGATGGGCATCCTGTTTTTGGGCGG
Organism: Paucimonas sp.; assembly: GCA_029266815.1. Taxonomy (GTDB): domain Bacteria; phylum Pseudomonadota; class Gammaproteobacteria; order Burkholderiales; family Burkholderiaceae_D; genus JAQSWC01. The sequence goes on along the minus strand of JAQSWC010000008.1, from coordinate 7,175 downwards.
CATCAACGGCATCTGGTTCGGCGGCATCGGCGCCACGCTGGTCGGTATCTTTACCTCGGTGATCCTGCTTTCGCCCTGGCGGCGCGAACGCATTTTTGCCTATCTCAATCCCTGGGAAGAAGAGAACGCCCTCGGCAAGGCGTATCAGTTGTCGCATTCGCTGATCGCCTTCGGGCGCGGCGAGTTGTTTGGCGTTGGTCTCGGCGGCAGCGTTGAAAAACTTCACTATCTGCCGGAAGCTCATACCGACTTCCTTCTGGCCGTGATCGGCGAGGAGCTGGGTTTTGCCGGCGTGCTGGTGGTGGTTTTCCTGTTCTACTGGATCGTCAAGCGCGCATTCGACATTGGCCGCCAGGCGATTGCGCTTGACCTCACCTTTGCCGGACTGGCCGCGAAGGGCATCGGTATCTGGATCGGCGTGCAAGCGTTCATCAACATGGGCGTGAACCTCGGCCTTCTGCCAACCAAGGGCTTGACATTGCCGCTGATGAGTTATGGCGGGTCGGGTGTGCTGATCAATTGTGTTGGTCTCGCAATTCTCTTAAGGATTGATTACGAGAATAGAGTTCTCATGCGCGGAGGCCGCATATGAGCAAGCACCTGCTGATCATGGCAGCGGGTACGGGAGGACATATTTTCCCCGGACTCGCCATTGCGCAGACGATGAAATCACGCGGCTGGAGTATAAGCTGGCTCGGCACGAAACACGGTATGGAAGGCAGCCTTGTGCCGAAACACGCCATTGAAATCGACACGATTGATTTTTCCGGCGTACGCGGCAAGGGCTTTGCTCATACTGTTGCCGGCATGTTCAAGCTCGTTTCGGGCTTTGCTTCATGTCTTTCCATTCTTGGCCGGCGCAAGCCCGATGTCGTGCTCGGCATGGGTGGCTATGTCACTGTGCCTGGCGGCATGGCGACAAAACTGCGCGGCATTCCGCTGGTCCTGGTCAATGCCGATGCTGGCTTGTTGTTGTCGAACAAGACTTTGACACCGTTTGCCAACAAGGTGTTGTTCGGTTTTCCGGGGGAATTCGGGAAGGCGGCCAAAAAAGCCAGGGTGACCGGCAATCCCGTGCGTGCGGAGATTCTCGCGTTGCCTGCACCGGCCGAACGCTATGCGCAACACGGCGGGCGGTTGCATTTGATGATCGTGGGTGGCAGCCTTGGCGCAAAAGTGCTGAATGAATGCCTTCCGGCAGCCTTGTCGCTGATTCCGGAAATACATCGTCCGACGGTAACGCACCAGTCCGGCAAGCAGCACATCGATGCTTTGCGGGCTGCCTATGAAAAAGCCAGTGTGCAGGCCGAGGTAGTCGATTTTATAGAGGACATGCCGCGTCGCTACGCTGAAGCGGATCTGGTCATATGTAGAGCTGGCGCGATCACGGTTTCAGAACTGACGGCGGCGGGCGTGGCCAGTGTGCTGGTGCCTTTCATTGCCTCCACCACCTCGCACCAGCGCGACAACGCGCAATGGATGGCAAAGCACAAAGCTGCGGTGCATTTGCCGCAGAAAGAAATGACTCCGCAGAGCGTGGCAGAACTGTTGCAGTCGATGACGCGCGCCAAGTGCCTGCAGATGGCGCAGGCGGCGCACGCAATTGGCCAGCGTCATGCAAATGAGGCGATTGCCGCAGTGCTTGAGGAATTAGCCGGTTAGGAAACCATGAAACATAAAGTCAAAAACATTCATTTCGTCGGTATCGGCGGTAGCGGCATGAGCGGCATTGCTGAAGTGCTGGTTAACCTTGGCTATCAGGTGTCGGGCTCCGACCTGGGCAGCAATGCAGCCACGCAGCGGCTGGAAGAGCTCGGTGCGAAAGTTATCAAAGGCCACGCACCTGAAAATGTCGGCAATGCCGACGCGATCGTGGTATCGACGGCTGTGAAGAATGACAACCCCGAGGTCGTCGCCGCGCGGGCCAAGCACATTCCGATCGTGCCGCGCGCCGTCATGCTCGCCGAGCTGATGCGTTTGAAGAGCGGAATCGCCATTGCAGGTACGCATGGCAAGACGACTACGACCAGCCTGGTGGCAAGCGTGCTGGCAGAAGGCGGGCTCGACCCGACCTTCGTCATCGGCGGGCGCCTGACTAGTGCCGGCGCGAATGCCAAGCTCGGTGCCGGCGATTTTCTGGTGGCCGAAGCCGACGAGTCGGACGCCTCGTTTCTGAATCTCGCGCCTTGCATCGAAGTCATCACGAATATCGATGCCGATCACATGGAAACCTATGATCACAGCTTCGCGAAACTGAAGCAGGCCTTCATCGAGTTCACCCAGCGCCTGCCTTTTTACGGCGTCGCGATGTTGTGCATCGACGACAAGAACGTGCGCGAGATCATGCCGTTTATTTCCAAGCTGATTACGACGTACGGCTTTCATGAAGATGCGCAGGTGCGCGCTGTTGATGCCAAGGCAATCGATGGGCAGATGCAGTTCACCGTGATTCAGGATGGTTATGCGCCGCTCGAAATTTCCTTGAACCAACCAGGTATGCACAACGTCCAAAACGCCTGCGCGGCAATTGCGATCGCGCGCGAGCTGGGTGTGGACGACAAGGCAACGCAAAAGGCACTGCGCGAATTTCGCGGCGTTGGCCGGCGTTTCACGCGCTATGGCGACATCGCATTGCCGTCGGGCGGCACCTTCACCCTGGTCGACGATTACGGTCATCATCCGGTGGAAGCATCGGCAACCATTGCTGCGGCGCGCGGTGCCTATCCGGGCAAGCGGCTGGTGCTGGCATTCCAGCCGCATCGCTACACGCGGACGCGTGACCTCTTCGAGGACTTCGTGAAAGTGTTGTCGACGGTGGATGTGCTGGTGCTGGCGGATGTGTATGCCGCCGGAGAGCAGCCGATTGTTGCGGCAGACGGACGCTCGCTTGCTCATGCGTTGCGCGTGGCCGGCAAGGTCGAGCTGGTCTTCGTGGAAGACATGGCGGACATGCCGGACACGATCAGGCGCGTAGCGCGCGATGGTGATGTGGTGCTGACCATGGGGGCGGGTTCGATCAGCGCCGTGCCGGGCAAGTTGGCGCAATTGAAAGCGGCTTGAGTGGATTACTGAACAGGGAAACATGGCAAACGAATTCGGAAAAGTGGGTGTGCTGTTTGGCGGAAAATCTGCCGAGCGCGAAGTGTCGTTGATGTCGGGCGGCGGCGTGTTGAAGGCGCTTCAAAGCAAGGGTGTTGATGCGCACGGTTTCGACCCGGCTGAACGCAGTCCCGCTGAGCTGGCGGCACAAAAATTCGATCGCGTATTCATCGCACTTCATGGACGTTACGGCGAAGACGGCACGATGCAGGGCATGCTGGAACAGCTTGGCATTCCCTATACCGGTTCGGGCGTGATGGCCTCGTCAATCGCGATGGACAAGGTAATGAGCAAGCGTATCTGGGCCAGCCACCGCCTGCCGACGCCGAAATTCAAGGTGCTCGACGGGCAAGCTACGACCGATGACGACTTGAACGCGACGTCGGAAGAGCTGGGTTTGCCGTTGATGCTGAAGGCGCCGCACGAAGGCTCCACGATCGGCATCAGCAAAGTGACGGCCCGCCACGACTTGCGCAGCGGTTTCGATCTGTGTGCAAAGTATGACGAGTCGGTGTTGGCGGAAGAATTCATAGCCGGCCGCGAATTTACCGTGCCGGTGCTCGGTGCAGGACGCAGTGCGCGCGCATTGCCCATTGTGGAGATTCGGGCGCCCGAGGGCAATTACGACTACCAGAACAAATATTTCACCGACGATACGCAATACCTGTGCCCTGCGCCGCTGGACGAGGCATTGACTGAGCGCATTCAGTCGTATGCAGTACGTGCCTTCAATGCGATTGGTGCTAAAGGTTGGGCGCGCGTCGATTTCATGCTGCGCGTTTCGGATAACGAGCCCTTTCTCATCGAGATCAATTCATCGCCGGGAATGACCGGCCATTCGCTGGTGCCGATGTCGGCCAAAGCGGCCGGCGTGGCCTACGAGGATTTGTGTGTGGAGATTCTGCGCTCGGCATCATTGGAATTGAAGCCGTCCAGGGACTGGAAGCCGCAATAAAAAGTTATCGGGAGCTGAATCGGAAATATGTGGCATGACGTGAAAATGCTGAACGCGGCAACGAGCGCTCTTCTGGGGATGTTCGTGCTGATGCTGCTCTCTGCCGGGATCTGGTGGATTACACAGCGTCCGATATTCGCATTGCATGTCATTCGCGTGGAAGGCATCGGGCAGGAGGAGCTGCGCCATGTGAATGTATCGACGATGCGCAGCAGCGCGCTACCGCGCATCAAGGGAAATTTTTTTACGGTGAATCTTGATTCGGTACGCGTCGCATTCGAATCAGTACCTTGGGTGAACAGGGCGGCTGTGCGCCGGGAGTGGCCGGACAAGCTGGTGGTCAATGTCGAGGAACATGTGCCGCTCGGTACCTGGGGTGACGAAGGACGGTTGGTGTCGGTAAAAGGCGACCTTTTCACCGCTAACCTGGCGGAGGCCGAAGAGGATGCCGAACTGGCAGAGTTTGACGGGCCGGACGGCAGCGAGAAGGACGTGATCTCGCGCTATGCCGAATTCAGGGAATGGTTCGCGCCGACCAGTCTGGCGCCGGAGGGAGTGCAGTTGTCGGCGCGCTATGCATGGACTGTCAGGCTGAACAACGGCATGACGGTGGAATTGGGCAGGGAGCAGGACAGGGAAGCACTGAAGGCGCGTGTCGACCGGTTGGTGGCGGTGTATCCGCAACTGGTGGCGCGTCTGCAGGACAGGATTGAAAACATCGATTTGCGGTATCCAAACGGAATGGCATTGAGGGCGCAAGGCCTGGCATTCGGTCTGGAAAAAGGCAAACAGAAAGCTGGCGGAACGACATGACAAAAGATGCGAAAAACTTAATCGTCGGCCTCGACATCGGCACCTCGAAGGTGGTGGCAGTGGTTGCCGAAGTGCTGCCCGACGGGCGACATGAAGTGATCGGCATCGGTCAGCACGATTCGAAGGGGATGAAGAAGGGCGTGGTGGTCAACATCGAAGCTACGGTCGAATCGATACAGCGTGCGCTCGAGGAAGCCGAATTGATGGCCGACTGCAAGATCCGCAACGTCTTTACCGGCATCGCCGGCAGCCATATCCGCAGCTTCAATTCGAGCGGCATGGTGGCGATCAAGGACAAGGAAGTTACTGCCGCCGACGTAGCGCGCGTAATCGAGACCGCCAAGGCGGTCAACATCCCGACCGACCAGCAACTGTTGCATACGGTGCCGCAGGAATTCATCGTCGACAGCCAGGAAGATGTGCGCGAGCCGATCGGCATGAGCGGCATTCGCCTGGAAGTGAAGGTGCATATCGTCACCGGCGCAGTGTCTGCGGTGCAGAACATCGTGAAATGCGTGCGCCGCTGCGGCCTGGAAGTATCGGACCTGATCCTTCAGCCGATGGCGTCGGCCGATTCGGTTTTGACGCCGGACGAGAAGGAACTGGGCGTGGTACTGGTCGACATCGGCGGCGGCACCACGGATGTCGCGATTTTCAGCGAAGGCGCGATTCGTCATACGGCCGTGATTCCGATCGCAGGTGACCAGATCACTAACGATATCGCAATGGCGTTGCGCACGCCAACCGGCGAGGCGGAAGAAATCAAGCTGCGCTACGGCGTGGCCAAGCAGGTGCTGGTCGATCCGGGCGAGACGCTGGAAGTGCCAGGCCTGGGTGACCGTGGGTCGCGCACCTTGTCGCGCCAGGCCTTGGCGGCAGTGATCGAACCGCGTGTTGAAGAACTTTTTGCGTTGGTGCATCAGGTCGTGCGCGAATCCGGCTACGAGGAAGTGCTGTCGTCGGGCATCGTGCTGACCGGCGGCACCGCAATGATGCCGGGCATGGTCGAGCTGGCGGAAGACATCTTCCTTAAGCCGGCTCGTCTCGGCACGCCGGACTACAACGGCCAGCTTGCCGACGTGGTGCGCAGCCCTCGCTATTCCACGGTGCTGGGTTTGTTGCAGGAAGCGAAGAAGCAGTATCTGAGAGGTCATATCGTCAGCCGCCAGGAAGGCTCGGTGGGTGCGATATGGCAGCGGATGAAGGAGTGGTTCCTGGGGAACTTCTGATTGATTGCGTGACGAAGTTGATGAGGGCGAGCCGGGGTTTCAAGCGATTCATCGCTTGCCGGCGTAGCGGCACAAGCTTGCAAGCTTGTGCGCGCACTGCGAGTGACGCCGTGCGCCGAATTGCTCGGCCACCAACTGATTAGAGATGGGCAGTAATTGCAGTTGTGGCTCTCAATTCATCGAAGAAGAAATCTGCAGATTCATCTTCAATGGATTAAGAGTGGTTTTGTTAATCACGAAGTAAATTTTGCATAAACAGGCAGTTGGCAGTGGCTAGGCGCCGCACCGCGCGGTGCCTATCGACTGAAAACTGCACCTAATAGAAGAAGGAGTCATCATGGAAATCGATCTCGTCGACAGCGCAAATCTTGGCACTGTCATTAAAGTAGTAGGCGTCGGCGGCGCCGGCGGCAACGCTGTACAGCACATGATCAACCGCGGCGTGTCCGGCGTGGAATTCATCGCCGCAAACACCGATGCGCAGGCACTGAAGCAATCGAAGGCGCACAACGTGATCCAGATCGGCGAAACCGGCCTCGGCGCCGGAATGAAGCCCACCGTCGGCCGCCAGTTGGCGGAAGACTCGCGTGCTCGCATCGAGGATGCGTTGCGCGGCGCGCACATGGTCTTTATCGCAGCCGGCATGGGCGGTGGGACCGGTACCGGCGCGGCACCGATCGTCGCTCAGGTAGCAAAAGAGCAGGGAGCGTTGACTGTCGCCGTAGTCTCCAAACCCTTTTCGTATGAAGGCCAGAAGTGCATGGAAATCGCCGAGGAAGGTCTGGAAGAGCTCAGCAAACATGTCGATTCGCTGATCGTCATCCTGAATGAAAAGCTCGAAGAGATCTATGAAGACGACAGCATGATCGAGTGGCTGCAGCACGCCGACGATGTGCTGAACAACGCGGTGGCCGGCATTGCCGAGATCATCAATGTGCCTGGTCACATCAACGTCGACTTCAACGACGTCAAGACCATCATGGGCGAGCAGGGCAAGGCGATGATGGGTACAGCGACGGCTGCCGGCGTCGATCGCGCACGAATCGCTGCTGAGCAGGCCGTGGCTTCGCCGCTGCTGG
>JAQSWC010000239.1 GCA_029266815.1 Paucimonas sp. | reverse complement strand
TGACGCATCTTTCCCGCGTTGAAGCAGAAGGCTTCTATGCCGTGCACCGTGAACGCCCGTTTTTCAAGGATCTGGTGGATTTCATGATTTCCGGCCCGGTCATGATTCAAGTGCTGGAAGGTGAGAATGCCATTGCCAAGAATCGCGAGCTGATGGGTGCGACCGATCCGAAGAAAGCGGAGAAGGGCACGATCCGTGCGGACTTCGCCGATTCGATCGACGCGAATGCAGTACATGGTTCCGACGCTCCGGAAACGGCAAAGGCTGAGGTCGCGTACTTCTTCCCTGCGCTGAACGTCTACTCGCGTTGACAGCAAGGCGGCCCGTTCTCGGGCCGCCATTGAATTTTGTGATGTTTATGATGCCCTTGCCGCAGAACCTGCTCGATCTCGACCCCGCCCAGCTGGCCGCGTACTGCGGCGAATTGGGCGAGAAGCCGTTTCGCGCGCGGCAACTGCAGAAATGGATTCATCAGTACGGCGCAGGCGATTTCGATTCGATGACGGATCTCGCCAAGTCCCTGCGCGAAAAGCTCAAGCAGCGGGCAGTGATTTCCGCCCCGGTGGCGATCTCGGATCACTGCTCAACCGACGGCACGCGAAAGTGGCTGCTCGATGTGGGGCAAGGCAACGCCGTAGAAACGGTGTTTATTCCCGAGGAAAATCGCGGCACGCTTTGCATTTCAACGCAGGCAGGATGTGCGGTCAATTGCCGCTTCTGCTCCACAGGAAAACAGGGATTCAGCCGAAACCTGGAAGTGGGCGAAATTATCGGGCAACTCTGGATGGCGGAGTTCGCCTTGCGTAAGGCAAAAGGCATTGAAACCGGCCCGAAGGGAGAGCGTCAGATCACCAATGTGGTCATGATGGGCATGGGTGAGCCGCTGCTGAACTTCGAGCCGACGGTGACGGCGTTGCGCATGATGCTGGACGATAACGCCTATGGCTTGTCCCGCCGGCGGGTAACGGTCTCTACCAGTGGCGTGGTGCCCATGATGGACAAGCTCGCGCAGGAATGCCCCGTTGCGCTGGCAGTGTCTCTTCATGCACCCAACGATGAGTTGAGAAACGATCTCGTGCCGCTCAATCGCAAGTATCCCTTGTTGGAATTGATGGCCGCATGCCGCCGTTATCTCGAGTTTGCGCCGCGAGACTTCATCACTTTCGAATACTGCATGCTGGACGGAGTTAACGATACGGATGAACATGCACGCCAGCTTCTGGCTCTTGTTCAGCATCCGGTCAACGGCGTGCCCTGCAAGCTGTACTGATCGATGCAGGTATCGTCACGACAGTACGCAAGACCCGCGGCGATGACATCGATGCGGCCTGCGGGCAGCTCGCAGGCGAGGTACAGGACCGCACGCGTGTTCAGGAGCGGATGCAGAAAATGGAGCAGTATAAAAAGAAGTTTGGCAGCGATTTTGGCCGACTGGTGGAGGTGAATCGATGAAGATGAATAGCTCGCGCGTGCTGGTTTGGCTGATACTGCTGGTATCCACGCTGTTTACTGGTTGCGCTTCTGGTGGAGGCGGCAAATCGCCAGCGGAGCTTCCTACGGCTTTCGATCAAACCGACGCACAGAAGCGAGCGCGGATACGCCTTCAGCTAGCGGTCGACTATTACGAGCAGCGGCAGCTCCAGGTTGCACTCGGCGAGATCAAGCAGGCGTTGCATGCAGATCCGGGTTTATCGGACGCCCACAGCCTGCGTGCGCTCATCTACATGGACATGGGCGAGACCCAATTGGCCGAGGAAAATTTCCAGCAGGCGATGCGCCTCGCACCGAACAATCCCGAGCTGAACAACAATTACGGCTGGTTCCTCTGCCAGAACGGCAGGCCCGCGCAGGCGCTTGCCTATTTTGACGCCGCGGTAAAAAACCGTACCTATCAGTCGCCTGAAAAAGCTTTGAACAATGCGGGCGTTTGCAACCTCAAGGCGAAGGATTTGCCGGCTGCGGAACGATCCTTTTCTCAGGCGTTTCAGCTCGATCCCGGAAATCCGATCACCAATGTGAATCTGGCGAAGATCTATTACGATCGTGGCGATGCCGAGCGCGCTAAATTTTATATCGGGCGTGTGCTCAGAGATGATGTGATGGCGGCCGACGTCTTATGGCTTGCCATCAAGATCGAACGCAGGCTGGGTGACAAAACAGCCGAGAACAGCCTAGCGACGCAATTGCGCCGGCGTCACCCGAACTCTCCCGAATACGCCGCTTACCAGCGCGGAGCATTCAATGAGTGAAGCCGAAATAAATCCGCTGCGGGAAGAGCCCGAAAAAGTTGTCGCAGATGAGGCTATAACGAGTCCTGGTGCACATTTGGCGCGTCAACGCGAAATGCGCGGATGGACGACGGACCAGGTGGCACGCCAGTTGAATCTCGCTCCCAGGCAGATACAGGCCCTTGAGGAAGACAATCACACTGCCTTGCCGGGAGTGGCCAGCGTACGTGGCTTTATTCGGTCATACGCCAAATTGCTGAAAATCGATCCGGAACCCTTGCTGGTCTACGTTCCTGTTGATTTGGAAAGTACCATTACCGAACCGATCCCCGTCAGGCGCGCATTGTCTGCTCCCTTCAGCGATGACATTCGGAGCAAAAGCAGGCGCGGTATTCCATGGTTGCCTGTTGTCGCAGGCGTGGCCATCGTTGCCGCAATTGGTGCTTACGTGGAAGGCATGCGTTTCTGGAAAAATTCGCCGTCGGCTCGACAGATTCCGTCGGCTGCGGAAGCATCCGTGCCTCGTGGCGCGGTGGAAGGCACTCTTCTTCCGGCCTCGACGGCTTTGTCAGCGGCGCAGCCTCCATTGCTACCAGATGCCGTAGCGGATGCCGGCACGCATTCCGATTCGGTTGTGTCCGGGGCAGTAAATCAGCCGCCTCTGCCTATAGACGCGTCGCATGCATTGGTGATCCGCTTCAAAGAGAAGTCGTGGCTGGAAGTGAGGCGGCTAGCCGACGGAAAGATGCCTAGCGAAATGCTCGCAGCGCGCCTGGTCGACGAAGGGACGATCGAAACCTTCGATCTTCGCCAGCCTCTGGCCATCGTCATCGGCAACGTCAGCGGCGTGGAAGCCGAAGCACGAGGTGAACCCTTTGTGTTGAAACCAATTGGCAAGACTAATGTTGCGCGTATGACTGTCAAGTAAAAGCGAGTTCTCCGTGTCCTGTGTTGATTCTCCTATTGCTTCGGGGCCGCAGCTCCGTAAAATCCGCCGGGCGGTTTCAGTGCGTTACAACGCGCGTGAAGTGGTTATGGGCGGCGCCGCGCCCATCGTTGTTCAATCGATGACCAATACCGATACCGCCGACGCCATTGCTACGGCGATACAGGTAAAGGAGCTTGCACGGGCTGGATCCGAGGTGGTGCGCATCACGGTCAACAACCCGGAGGCGGCGGCTGCAGTGCCGTACATCAGGGAGCAGCTCGACAAAATGGACGTCGATGTGCCGCTCGTGGGTGACTTTCATTACAACGGACACAAGCTGCTCAACGATTTTCCGGATTGTGCCCGGGCCTTGTCGAAATACCGCGTCAATCCGGGCAACGTGGGCCAGGGTGCCAAGCGCGATACGCAGTTCGCGCAGATGATAGAAGCCGCATGCCGTTACGACAAGTCGGTCCGCATTGGTGTCAATTGGGGAAGCCTCGATCAGGCGCTGCTCGCCCGCATCATGGATGAAAACGCGAACCGTGCTTTCCCCTGGAGTGCCCAGGCGGTGATGTACGAAGCGCTTGTGACGTCCGCAATCGAAAATGCGCAGCGAGCCGAAGAAATCGGGCTTGCAGGAGACCGCATTATTTTGTCGTGCAAGGTGTCGGGCGTGCAGGATCTGATTGCGGTATATCGCGAACTGGCAAAGCGTTGTGATTATCCGCTGCACCTGGGTTTGACCGAGGCTGGAATGGGCAGCAAGGGAATCGTCGCCTCTACGGCAGCCTTGTCCGTGCTGCTGCAGGAGGGCATAGGCGATACGATACGCATTTCCCTCACGCCGGAGCCCGGCGGCGACCGTACCAAGGAAGTCATTGTCGCGCAGGAGATTTTGCAGACCATGGGTCTTCGCAAGTTCGCGCCGATGGTCATCGCATGTCCGGGATGCGGTCGCACGACTTCCACCGTTTTTCAGGAATTGGCGGACAGAATTCAAACCTATCTTCGCGACCAGATGCCTGTGTGGAAGAAGCAATATCCTGGTGTCGAGAACATGAACGTTGCAGTGATGGGATGTATTGTCAACGGACCTGGCGAATCCAAGCACGCGAACATCGGCATCAGCCTTCCAGGCACGGGCGAATCGCCTGCGGCACCTGTATTTATCGATGGTCAGAAGTCGGTTACGCTTCGTGGCGAGCGTATAGCCGAGGAATTCCAGACCATTGTTTTGGATTACGTTCGCACCCGTTATGCCTCCGTAGAAGCCTAACCGGCGTATTGCAGATCCGGCCTCAACTTAACAAGAAGCAGCATGTCAGAAAATAAAAGACCCGAGAAAATCGTGGGCGTCAAAGGAATGAACGACATTCTTCCGGGAGACGCACCTCTGTGGGAATTGTTCGAGAATACTGTGCATACGGTGCTGAAGAGCTACGGCTTTCAGCAGATTCGCACACCTATCGTTGAGCCGACTCCGCTATTCGCGCGCGGTCTGGGCGAGGTGACCGACATAGTCGAGAAGGAAATGTATTCCTTCGTCGATTCGATGAACGGCGATCCCCTGACGCTGAGACCGGAATGCACGGCCGGCGTGGTACGCGCGGTACTCGAGCACAACCTCACGTATGACGGCCCCAAGAGGCTTTGGTATGCCGGGCCGATGTTCCGTCATGAACGTCCGCAGCGCGGCAGATATCGGCAGTTCCACCAGGTCGGTGCCGAGGCAATCGGTTTCACGGGACCTGATATCGATGCCGAGTTGATCATGATGTGCCAGCGCCTGTGGGATGACCTGGGCCTGCAGGACATCAGGCTTGAGCTGAACTCAATTGGCGACAAGGAGGAACGCGACCGTCATCGCAGTGACCTCATCGCCTATTTTGAAAAGCATCAGGATGTGCTCGATGCCGATGCCAAGAGGCGCCTCCATTCGAATCCCTTGCGTATCCTGGACACCAAGAATCCCGCCATGCAGGAGCTGGTCAATGGTGCGCCTAAACTGCTCGATTATCTGGGCGATGAATCCCGTGCGCATTTCGAGGGTGTCCAGAAGCTGCTTCGCCATAACAGCATTCCCTTCACGGTGAACCCGCGCCTGGTTCGCGGCATGGATTATTACAACCGTACTGTTTTCGAATGGGTGACGGACCAGCTCGGTTCGCAAGGAACGGTGTGCGGCGGTGGGCGTTACGATCCTCTCGTGGAAATGTTCGGCGGAAAACCGACCCCGTCCTGCGGATTCGCAATGGGAGTTGAACGCCT
>JAQSWC010000238.1 GCA_029266815.1 Paucimonas sp. | reverse complement strand
AAAGCTGCACTTGCGGCCGCCGAAGCTGCGAGGCCGGCAGAACTTATGCAGGGCCCGGCGGCACCGGGCACCGCAATGGGCCAGGGTGACGTCGACAGCCTTCTTGCCGACCTGGGATTCTGATGCGCTTCCTACCTACTCCGCTGCGAGGCAACCATGGATGACATGCTCAAGGAGTTTGTCGTCGAGGCATTGGACCTGGCGAACAATGTAGAAGAGCACCTGCTCTCGCTGGAACGCAATCCCGAAGACTTGAACACGCTGAATGCGGTCTTCCGCTCTTTCCACACCATTAAAGGCGGCGCCGGCTTCATGAACCTGGCGGCGATGGTCTCCGCCTGCCATCTCACCGAAAACCTCTTCGATGCGCTGCGCACCGGCAAAGCTTTAGTCACGCCGCTGGCGATCGAAGCCGCACTGCAGGCCAGCGGCTTTGTCGGCAACCAGTTGAAAGCGCTGGCCGACGGCGCGTCTCCGGAGTCGCTGCCGGCAATGCCATTCGCGCTAGAGCAGATTTTGGTCGATGCAATCGATGGCAAGGCCGAGGTTCCTGTTTCTGCACCTTCTTTAATGACTGCCACATCCGAGATGGCGGCGCCAGCGCAAGAAACTGCAGCACCAGCGGCTTCAGTGTTAACGTCCGGCGAAATCGATTGGATAGCACTGTACCGCGCCGTCGTTCCTGCCACCGCTTTCGACGACGTACAGGCCCAGCAAGAATCCGCCGCAGTACCTCCCTCTGTTGCAGCCGAATTCATGCAGACCGGTGGCGAAGCCACCGCCAAAGCTGATACCGGCAAAGGTACTGCGATCGAAGAATCCATCCGCATTGATGCCGCAAAACTAGATGCCCTGCTGGAAATCGCCGGCGAATCAGTACAGGCGGCGAACCAGGCGTACGTGCTGCTCGAGAAACTCATGCAGTTCAAGTTTGAAGGCCAGGCTGCCGCCTTGATGTCCGCACTGGCGGAAACGCTCGGCCGCGCCTCGCGCTATTCCGGGGAACTGCAGCGCGCCAGCCTGTCCACCCGCATGCAACCGGTCGGCAAGCTGTTCCAGAAATTTCCGCGCCTGGTGCGCGAGCTGGCCAAGGATCTCGGCAAGGATGTGGAACTGGTCATTGCCGGTGCAGAAACCGAAGTCGATCGTGTGGTGGTCGACAGCCTGTATGACCCGCTGGTCCACATGCTGCGCAACGCGCTCGATCACGGCATCGAGGATGGCGTCACACGTGCTGCGAAAGGCAAGCCGGCCAAGGCCGTGATTTCGCTGAATGCCTGGCAGGAAGCCAGCAGCGTGATGATCGAACTCACTGATGATGGCCGCGGCATGGATGCTGACGAACTACGCCGCAAGGCAATTGGCAAAGGCCTGATCGGCGAATCCGCCGCACCCTCTGCTGAAGAAGCGTATCAACTGATATTCCTGCCCGGCTTTTCCACCAAGGATGTGGCCTCCAGCGTTTCTGGCCGCGGCGTTGGCATGGATGTGGTGAAAACCGCCGTGGAAAAACATCGCGGAGCAATCCGTATCGATTCCGTGCTCGGCACGGGCACACGCTTCACGATACGCCTGCCGATCGAACTCTCCATCGTTCCCACCATGCTGGTGCGCACCTCCGGCGCCGCACTCGGCATGCCGCTGTCACTGGTGCAACGCGTGGTCGAGTTGCCCGAAGAACTGATGGGCGTCGGTGGCTCGCCAGTGTTTCGTGATCAAGGCGTGCCGCTGCCGGTACGCTCGCTCGGCGGCGTGCTCGGCTATGAACCCTCCACCGACCGCGTCGGCGTCGTCATCTCCGCGCCGCAACCCTACATCCTTGCCGTCGATTCGGTCGAAGGCACCGCCGACTTGGTGATCAAACCAATGACGGCAATGAGTGTGCCCGGCATTGCCGGCACTGCTCGCTCGGCGGAAGGCGAATTGGTGCTGATCGTGGGGCTGTCATTCCTACTGGACGGCTGCCGCATCATAGAGGCGCCACGGCTTGCTGCCTGATCTATCCGAGTCTTACCTCTTCTTTTGCAAACACTTATTAGAAGTTTCGCAATAGAGACTAGCCCCCGTATAGCTTGCTAGGTTGGCTCCCGAAGCCGATTTAATCTGAATTAATTTCAGCCGGGTTTCACGGAGTTTTTTCTATTTGTGCAAAATTTCTGTTTGTTTATGCAAGAACTTATAGTGTGCAAGCTAAACCGCAGGGACGTTGTTTGCCGGCGAATTTACCAATATATTTAGAGTGAGAATTCATGGAAAGCCAGATGACTACCGCTCGCGCTCCAGACAGCAGATACAAGCGGACGGTAGAGCGTATTGCTGCTGAGGCTTACTGGTTGAAGACATATCAGGACGCTATGGCCGGAATGGTTGGGGTTGAAGCAATTGGTCTCGATTTTTTTCGTGTGGCACTGAATGCAATGAAAGACGCCCGCCTCAGTCGGCTCATTCGCGTACTGGAAGATGACTCTCAAACTGCATCTTTCTGGTACCTCTTGAAATGCAATACTCCACAGGTTGACCGTGCGTCTAAAAAAGCGAAGTTGGACCTCGTGGAGTTAAAGGCGGTGGCCGCTTCACTAAAAGGCATTCGTGACAAAACATTCGTGCATATCGATAAGGATGGAGTTTTTGAACCGCAAGCTTTGTACAAAGCTGCTGGTTTAACATACGAACAAATTGACCGAATCATTCGTTCACTGTGGGGAACAATGAACAACCTACATATGGAGGTATTTGGCCAAGCCGTTCAGGGAGATGCTTATGATTCCTCAGACATTAAGGCTTTTGCGAAGCTCAGAGATGATGCACTGCTCTGTCGACAAAAAACTTCTAATTATTAATCAAGATCGTCGCAATGCCATGCCTATCAATGATGGCATTACGCTTTCCAGTCATGATGCAAATCACATGAGCACTCCCAAATCACTAATTGCTGTAGATGCATGCGACGTTACTCCTCGCACTAAACCCTCCAATTACCCTGAACCATTTGCGACGCGAATGAACGGCCGCGAAAAGCGGCAACTTGGAGATCTCTTCGGCTTGACCAATTTCGGCGTCAACCTGACCCGTCTTGCTCCGAATTCCGTCTCCGCCCTTCGCCACAGCCATACGAAGCAGGACGAATTCATCTACATCCTTGAAGGCCATCCGACGCTTCGCACCAATGAGGGCGAAACGCAGCTTGCTCCGGGCATGTGCGCAGGCTTCAAGGCTGGGTCAGGCAATGCGCACCATCTGGTGAACAACACTGCCGAAGTAGTTGTATATCTGGAAGTCGGAGACCGGACGCCTGGCGACCAAGGTATCTATCCTGATAATGACATTCAGGCTGAGCTGAAGGATGGGAAGTGGCATTTCACTCACAAGGATGGAACGCCGTACTAGGAGTGGAATTGCGCTGCTGCCACGCTCCGCTTTTCCTGATAGCGGCTGATTACTCGCCCGCTACGTGCCTTTCAGCTTTCTCCCTCGACCACGCATCGACCTGATCGCGTGCGCTCTGCTGCTCTTTCTGCATCTGCGCTGCCGGCGCAACTTGTGCGCACAGCTCCAGCCTCAATCCGTTCGGATCGAAAAAATAGATCGACTTGAAAATGCGGTGGTCTGTCACGCCGAGCACCGATATGCCGTGGGCTTCGAGCCTGGCTTTCATGGCTTCGAGTTGCGCAACGCTTTCCACATGCAAGGCAATATGGTTGACCCATGCCGGTGTATTCGGCGACGGCTGACAAGCCTGATTGTCACCTAGATCGAAGAAAGCGATGCAGGAGTCGTCGTTCATGCGGAAGAAGATGTGCATGTACGGGCAGTATTCGCCGGTTGACGGCACGACGTCATTGCGGATGGTGTGAAACAGCGGCAGGCCGAGGATGTCTTCGTAGAAGTGCCGTGTTTCCTCTGCGTCGCGGCAGCGGTAGGCAAAGTGGTGGAGTCCGCCGATGGCGGCCGGGGCGGGGATGTCAGCCGCCTGGCCGATTCTGGTCTCATTCAGCTTGTTCATCGCCGTCTCCTGGTTCCTTCGCTGCAGTGCGGTTTACCTGCCTTCTGACCCGCTTGCCTACGTACTGCGTCACCTGCTGATGGATGGCCCCGAAAATCGACTTGCCTTTCTCGTCCAGCACCTCAATGCGTATGGTGTCGCCGAACTTCATGAAGGGTGTCTTGGG